>NZ_CAWUDL010000089.1:0-21983 GCF_963920945.1 Anabaena sp. CCY 9402-a | reverse complement strand
TCCTAAATTATATTGTATATTAATTTGTGTAATTAATTTTGTTTGATTACTTATGAGTGGCTTTTCCAGAAATGGCTAATTCTAAGAATTTATTATCTTTAGGATCTCGACAAATATCTATTGTTTCATTAATTGTGATTAATTCTGTTTCTCTGGCTAAACTGGCTAAAAAGTCTTCACGAATTTCTCTCAATAGATAGCGGTCAAATTTTTGACGACTGAGTACATCAATTAATTCTGATAAAATTTCCACAGAAATTAAGATTAATCCGTTTTGTTTAGCCTTTCTAAAAGCTTGCATTGTGGTAGATTTAGAGAAGATTAATGCACTGACAATTACATTTGTATCAATTACGATACGGTTAGTTTTCATCATTGAGAATTGAATCTAAAATCTCTGGGGTCATTCCGTTAGCAATTGCTTGTTGACTCGCTTCTTCCATGATATCTAAGAGTTGTTTTTGACTGACTGCTTTTTGCAGCATTATGTTCAGAAATATTTGGATTTTTTGCTGTTTTTCTGGTTCTGCTTCTCGGTACGCTTTGGCAATTTCTGGGTCAACTTGAATGGTAATGTTTTCCATTATAAATTAAATGTTAATTAGTCTATTTTTATTATAGCAATTGCTAGTTTTTTCTGTTTTATACTATCTTCAATTATCGTAAATTCAAGGGTTTAAGACCTCTACATCTACACTTAGTATCAGTTGAGTAGGGGTTTAAATACCCGACTCCAACTGTCTTTAATTTTGAATTTTGAATTGTTAATTATACCCCTTCCGACTTTTCAAACAACTTCTTAGAGGCTAACAGATGTTAACCTCTCATATTTTTTGCCTAAATTCCTAACCTTTGGTAAACCTCATCTAAATGACGCAGATGTTGCTGGGGGTCAAAACATACAGCAATTTCTGCTGGTGATAGCTTTTGAGTCACACGGGAATCTTGGGTAATTAAGTCGTGGAAGTTTCCTTCTAGCTTGTTCCAAGCGTTGTGGGCGTTTTGTTGGACGATCGCATATGCTTCTTCACGGCTCATTCCCTTGTCTACTAAGGCTAGTAGCACTTTTTGACTGAATACCACCCCACCATAGCAGTTGAGATTCCGCGCCATGTTTTCTGGGTAGACTAGCAGGTTTTTCACCAATTCGGTGATTTCCTTTAGCATGAAGTGGGTCAAAATGCAAGCATCTGGGAGAACTACCCGTTCTACAGAACTGTGGGAAATGTCCCGTTCGTGCCACAAAGCGACGTTTTCTAAAACTGCACCAGCATGACTTCTCACTAATCTCGCCATCCCCGTCAATCGTTCAGAACGGATGGGGTTGCGCTTGTGAGGCATAGCACTAGAGCCTTTTTGACCTTTCGAGAAGAACTCTTCCACTTCCAGAACGTCTGTTTTTTGCAGATTGCGAATTTCTACAGCAAAGCGTTCAATAGAGGCGGCGACTAAGGCTAATTGCTGCACATAATCGGCGTGGCGATCGCGCGAAATAACTTGTGTCGAAGCGGTATCCGGTTGGAGTCCCAATTTTTGACAAGCGATCGCTTCTACTCTCGGCTCAATATTGGCATAAGTTCCCACCGCGCCAGAAATCTTCCCGACTGCAATGGTTTCACGGAGAATTTGCAGCCGTTGTTGATGACGCAACACTTCCGCCAACCACCCAGCCAGCTTAAACCCAAAGGTAATGGGTTCAGCATGAATTCCGTGCGATCGGCCGGCCATAACTGTATAACGATGTTCCCGTGCTTTTTCGCGAATTACCTGAATTAAATCTTCCAGGCGTTGCGCTAAAACATCCAGACTAGCAACCATTTGCAATGCTAAAGCCGTATCTAATACATCTGAACTGGTTAATCCCAGGTGAATGTAACGTCCTGCATCGCCTACGTATTCATTGACATTCGTCAAAAAAGCAATCACATCATGGCGGACTTCCGCCTCTATCTCTAACACCCGTTGCGGATCAAAATTCGCCTTCGCTTTAATTTCCTCAACAGCCGCAGACGGAATATAGCCCAATTCAGCTTGGGCTTCACAAACTGCAATCTCTACCTGAAGCCAGGTTGTTAATTTATAAGATTCAGTCCACAGGTTGCCCATTTCGGGCAAAGTATAACGCTCAATCAACGTTCGCGGCAGAATACAACTGTCATATTCTACAGTCTATTTACCCCATCCTCCACCTCTTTACGCATGGGGTCTTCTCGCCGCTATGGTCAAAGTCTTTAATTTGTAGACAACTGCATAAATACCAAATGCTTTACATAAGGTTGGACAGTACAGAATTACATAGAGAGTCCTCAAATGGGTAGATACATTGGCACTAATGGTAACGATGAATTTAAGGCATCCAGACCCGTTCTCAGAAGATGGCAATCTTGGTATATCGATGGACTTGATGGTGACGATATCCTGGGTGGTGGCCCAGAGAATGACACTATCTACGGTGGCTCAGGTAATGACTCTATCCAGGGATATGGAGGTCGAGATTTAATAGATGGCGGTTCGGGAGATGACGATATAAACGGGGGTTCGGGAAATGACACCATATTTGGTGGTTCAGGTAATGACACTATAAATGGTGGTTCTGATGACGATTGGATCTCAGGAGATTCAGGGAATGACTCCTTATACGGCTTTACAGGTGATGACACTCTATATGGAGGTACTGGAAACGACACCCTTGATGGTGGCACTGGTAATGACACCATGTACGGTGGTACTGGTAATGATTTATACTTTGTTGATAGTACCGGAGATAGAGTAATTGAATATTACAATCAAGGATTCGATACCGTATATTCTTCAATTAACTATGCTCTAACTGACAATGTAGAAAATCTCATCCTGATAGGCTCTGCTGCCAATGCCTATGGTAATAGCCTCGACAATAGAATTACAGGTAATGGTGCTAATAACGTATTAAGCGGTGCAGGTGGTAATGATATCTTAGATGGCGGTACTGGTAATGACACCATGTACGGAGGTATTGGAGACGATTTGTACTATGTTGATAGTACGGGAGATAGAGTAATTGAATATTACAATCAAGGATTCGATACCGTATATTCTTCAATTAACTATGCTCTACCTGATAATGTAGAAAATCTTCAGCTAACGGGTTCTGCTTATTCCGGTTATGGTAATAACCTCGATAATAATATTGGTGGTAGCAATGCCGATAATTTCTTAATTGGTGGTGGAGGTGATGATTTCATTCAGGGTGGAGGCGGTGATGACTACCTTTTTGGTGGTGTCGGTGATGATCTTCTGTGGGGTGAAGACGGTAATGACACTCTAAGCGGTGAGTCTGGTGATGACAGGATGTACGGTCACGCTGGTCAGGATGTACTAATTGGTGGTACTGGAAATGATTTTCTCGTAGGTGGTCTAGAGAATGATACTCTGACAGGTGGTACAGGCAGAGATTCTTTTGTGTTTGGGGAATTTCTGTGGGGGTATAGTGCTAGACCCGCTACAATTTCTGATTTAGGAGTGGATACTATTACCGACTTCACTCCTGGAATTGATAAAATCTCCTTGAATAAAGACAGCACCTTTAGTGTTTTGAGAAGTATGCCTTTACTAGAAGGTTTTAGCAATGCTTCAGATTTTGCTGAAGTAACCTCTGATGCTGCTGCTGCAACTAGCGGTGCTTACATTATTTACAATTCCGGTAATGGTAAATTGTTCTACAACCAAAATGGTGCATCGGCTGGTTTTGGTTCAGGTGGCCACTTTGCTACACTTTCGGGAACTCCTGATATTGCTGCCTCAGATTTCTATATTCAGGGAACTCTAATTTTGTAACTATAATCGTTAAATGCTGAAATACAAATAACTGCTGAAAATATGTTGATATGTATATTTTCGCAGTTCTTTACCCCAAATTCCGTGGTTGAAATGAATTTACCAAACATTTCTTCTATAGCTGCGGAATGTTTTGCCTATTCTCTTTGATTAGCCGAAGTTTTCTCATTTATAGACACAGCATTACGATTAGGGACAATGCGTCTACCGTACTTCCTCGCGTAAACCTGGGTAAATTCAGCCCCAAAAAACAGAATTTGGGCAGTATAGTAAACCCAAATCAGAAGAACTACTAGTGAACCAGCCGCACCATAAGCCGAGTCAAAGCTGCTACTACCTAAATATTTTCCTAATAAAAAATTACCAATAGAAAATAACAGTGAAGTCAAACTAGCACCGATTAACACATCATTCCAAGCTAGTCTCACATCAGGTAGCACTTTAAAAATTAGCCCAAACATGATTGTAGCGATCGCAAAGGAAATAACAAAACTCAGTATCTGCCAGAGAAAACCAATCCCTGGTAATACTCCACTAAAATAATTCACGACTGCTGCTAATACTGCACTAATTACTAAAGAAGCTAACAGCAAAAAGCCAATCACCAAGATCATAGCAAAGGATAAAAGACGTTTGCGAATGATATTCTTCACGCCACGTCCTGGTTTGGGTTTTACTTCCCAAATCGTGTTGAGGGAATCTTGTAACTCGTTAAACACACCAGTCGCACCCACCAGCAGCACTACCAAACTAATTACAGAGGCGATTGTTCCAGCCTGTGGCCTACTGGCATTTTGAATGGCGATCTCGATGAATTCTGCCCCTTGTCTACCAACTACACTTTGAATTTGGTTAACAATCTCACCTCTGGCGGCCTCTTCACCAAATATTGCACCTGCGATCGCAATGATAATAATTAGCAACGGTGTGAGAGAAAAGACCGTATAGTAAGCCAAAGCAGCTGCCAAGCGCGAAGCCTGATCCTCATTCCATTCTCTAAACGCTTCCTGAAAAAGTTGCCAAATCGCCTGTAAATTCATTAAATCAGTCTCCTTGGAAATAAGATGCCACTTTTTGCCATGATATATTGGATACTGATTTACTCAGTAATGGCATCTTCCCCAAGGTACTTATAAAGCTTTCTTAAGGCATAATTTTAGACTCATTTAACCCAAAAATAGAAGCACCCCCATACCCCTTTACTCTTAGCTTTTAAACTAATCACACTCTAAATCGCTGCTTCTTGAGGCTGACAATCAAAAACCACCATGAAGGAAGCATTTGGGACTACTTGATTCAGATGCTGTATGTAACCATCCGCGTCATAACGACTACGAAAACGCGCCACAATTTCACGACTGGCATCAGGAAGTAACCGTGCAATTGCCCACGAGTTTAGGCGTTGTTTGTAATCCTTTGGTTGAGTTTCAGAGCTTGGTGCTTTGTATTCAGTATTTTGTGGCATGATTATCTTAACCGTATTAAGTTTCAGTAAAGGCGTTAGTGAATCTTCTTACAGAAATTCACTAGCTCCTTTTTTATAGTGCTGCCACCTTGTTATTCGATTATTTATAAATTGTCAACACCGAGTGCTATATTTTAGACTAACTAATTTGGAAATCCCTATTCAGTATGAACTTCAAAATCTTTGCTCGCAAAGGTTAGAAGCAGAAATTATATCTTTGCTCAAAAGTTTAGTTAATAATTTTTGTAATTATTGGTATAAGTTTATATAATTCAGCACATACTAGTAAAAAAACAAATTTAATTGTCTTAAATTAGACTGAGTAGGCTATTTTTTTTAGAAACAAGTTTATCTGCATCATCAAGAACTACTCAAATTTTTCTTTATGAAGAAAATATTACTAAATAATAAACCGTAACGATACTACGTCTCAATCTTAAAAATCGTAACTTTCGTCAACCCAAAATCACCAATTTAGTTGACCGATAGTGGTAGGTTAGTTACAATCTGGGCAATAAATTATACTTTTAAAACATAAAATGCCATTAGTAACATCAATAATTCAAAAAATTGCACCACAGATAGGTGCAGTAGTCGTCATAGACCCAGAATATCAATTGGTTGGACATATTACTTTTAAAAACGGGCATAAAGCATTTTTTAGCACTACCAAATTAAATATTAATGGTTTTGGATCAGCCGAGATAGCAAAAGATAAAGGTTATTCTAATTTTTTTCTCAAACATTTTGGATATAAAGTTACTGAAGGAAAAACATTTTTTAGCCATAAATTTTGTGAAAAAATTGCTAATGATAGAAATATAGATGTCGGATTTGAATATGCTCAAAGTTTAGGGTTTCCTGTAATCGTTAAACCAATTAATCTCAGTCAGGGAAAATTAGTTACTAAAGTTCATAATAAAACAGAATATTATCAAGTAGTTAAAAAAATATTGCGAGTTAATTCAGGGCTAATTGTAGAGAAATTTTATGTAGGTAAAGATTACAGAATTGTAGTCATAGATAATGAAGTAATTGCAGCATATCAAAGACTGCCTTTATCTGTGACAGGTGATGGTAAATCTAATATTTTAGAGCTACTTCACCAAAAGCAAGAAGTTTTTAGGCAAAGTGGTAGAAAAAAAATTATAGATATTGATGATTTCCGCATCAAACACAAACTAAAAAGGCAGAATCTCAATTTAAACAGTATTATTCCTAATGGTAAAATAATCTATATTTTAGACAATGCTAATTTATCTAGTGGTGGAGAAGCTGTAGATGTCACTGAAAGCATCCATCCAGACTTTCAAAAACTAGCTTTAAATGTCGCTAAAGATATGGGTTTGAGATTGATAGGTTTGGATATAATTGCCCATGATCTAACCAGACCAATGGTAGATTATGTCATCATCGAAATTAATGGTTCGCCTAGTTTAACTCACTATGCCTCAATAGGAGATGTTCAAATTCAGAGAGTTGAACAGCTATATCTCAAGATTCTTCAAGCATTAGAAAAAGATTACAACAATCAGAATTAAGTGGGGACTGGGGACTGGGGACTGGGGACTGGGGACTGGGGACTGGGGACTGGGGACTAACAAGTATAGGTTTTTAACCAAAGAATGAGTGATGACTATAAAATTAACGTAAACATCATCATTTCCTTCATCCCTACACCCCTACACCCCTTAAACCCCTACACCCTAGTTTACAGACGTTGCAGGAGGTTTAAACCGTGAGTGTCAGTACCACAAGTATTTAACAGCCCATATTCTTGAGCTAGTTGTTGTATCTGCTGTGATTCTGTAACACTGGGTTTCCAGGGGTTGGGGTTGTTGTAAGCATAGAATGTTTCTACACCATCAATCCCATATTCCACTGCTGCCGGAATTAAGTCAAAGTGCGATCGCTTGTAACGTGCAGGATGCGCTAATACAGCCAATCCCCCAGATGCTTTAATCGCCGCAATGACGTTACCTGCTTCATATTCCTGATCCGTAGTCACCTTTCTTTGTAAATAAGGTCTCATACTCAGGTGTCCTGGCTGAAAACCATAGGCCAAAATATGAACTTCCACATTCAATAAATTGGCGTTCACTTCTACACCACTCCATAGGTGCGGAGTGGTTGCGCCGGGATTATTCCATTTCCAGTCTTCTAGCCAAGCCTTTGCCACTTCATAGCCACCGATAGTATGATGGTCGGTAATTGCCAAGCCGTTTAAGCCAATAGCGATCGCTTGCTCCATCAACACACTTGGCTGTAATCTACCGTCTGAGTAGACAGTGTGCATATGAAAGTTAAATAATCTCGGACAACTTTGGGCATCTATATTCTGGAAAACTTGCTGTAGAAGTTCACTAGAAGCAGATGTCCGGGCAAAATTTACTACCATAACCCTCTCTGAATAAAAATACGTGATTTCTGACACACCAACACGCCACACCCAGAAATGAGCATTTAACAGCACCTTTAGTTAGTGCTGAACAGCTATTTTCTCAGTTTTATCAGTCAGATTTTTTCAATATGTTAAGACTACGTTAGCAAATCTAAATGCTTACGGTCATGAGTATATCCAATCGCCTTCATAAGTATCAGTAACAATTTTTTGAATATTTTATTTTAGATACATAGATAAATACTGAGTAAATTATCTCTAAATCCTGTTTTTGGTAGAGCTATCACGCCCTACCAATCTAGTAATGCCTCTGAATTATCGTATCAAAATTAACTTTTTCACAATCCTGTCAATATACCTTCACCAGTCATCACTTCCCCAACCACAAAAGAGGGAATATTCTCGGCTTCTAAGAATTTAATTGTCTGATCTACTTGATGGGGTGGGATGAGCAATACAAAACCAATACCCATGTTGAAAGTGTTATACATTGCTTCCACACTGACAGATCCGGCTTCAGCTAACCATTGAAAAAGCGGGGGAATCATCCAACTGTTAGGGTTAATTTTAATAGATTGACCTTTGCCCAAACACCTAGGTAAATTTTCCGGCAAGCCACCGCCTGTAATATGTGCCATTCCGTGGATTTCTATACCTGCTTGCCGTGCAGCCAAAACAGGTTTGACATAGATGCGTGTAGGTTGTATGAATGCTTCGCCGATAGTTGCACCACCTAATAATTCTGGTGTGTCCTCCCAACTAAAGCCCCCATCACTGACAACCTTACGAACTAAGCTTAAACCATTACTGTGTACCCCAGAACTAGCAAGTGCGATCGCCACATCTCCGACTTCTACCTGCGAACCGTTGAGCATTTGGCTTTTTTCCACAATTCCCACACAGAAACCAGCCAAATCATACTCACCAACTTGGTAGAAACCTGGCATCTCTGCTGTTTCTCCTCCCAACAAAGCACAACCCGCCAGCTTACACCCAGAGGCGATACCTGCCACTACTTGAGTTAGCTGCTCTTTATCTAGTTTACCTGTGGCGACATAATCTAAAAAGAACAATGGTTCAGCCCCTGATGTCAACACATCATTGACACACATAGCAACTAAATCAATCCCCACAGTATCGTGACGGTTGAGAATATGGGCGATTTTTAGCTTGGTCCCCACACCATCAGTCCCAGAAACCAATACAGGTTGTTTGTAACCGCCTGGAAGTTCAAAACAACCACCAAAACCACCCAGTCCACCAATCACTTCTGGTCTAAAAGTGCTGTGAACCAAATTGCGAATTTGATCTACAAAAGCTCGACCAGCTTCTACATCAACCCCTGCATCCCGATAATCCATAAGAGTTAGTTATTAGTCATTAGTCCATAGTCATTAGTCCATAGTCATTAGTCCATAGTCAATAGTCGATGGAGCTAATGACTAAACCCTTCTTAATTAAGTCGATTCCCTGTCACCTGTCACCTATTAAAAAACTTCTTCTTCAATACCACGCCACCATTCACCTAAATTCATTAAATCTTGGTGAATATCTGCTAATTCATTAGCGTAGGTATCTTCTGAAATGGTGGCTTTGCGTTCTTGGAGTTTTTTCAGCCGCAACTGTACTAATAGCCAGGGTTTGGCAATACTATTGGTTGCTTCCATGTATTGTGCGAGTTCTTTGCTATTCATTTGTAATAATTGTTGCAATACTTATTTAACATAATATTAAATTATGGGAGGATGCGATCGCTATCCACGCCAATTAGAGAACAAAACAGCCACGATATTTAGTCGTGACTGTTGATTGATGGAAATATTAGCAACATCTCAAAAGATTACTAAGTTGACGAACCTGACTTTTCACAACTCAGCACTCCTATTGCCCTAATTCGTTAATATTGTTCATGACTTGCTGATATAAATCATTATTGTTTTGATTTTGAAAGATTTCTGCGGCCTTTTGCAAGTCTTGTAAAGCTGCTGGTTTGTCACCTTGGGCAGCACGGGCATTACCCCGATTGTTGTAGGCTGGGGCAAAGTTGGGATTGATGCGAATGGCTTGGTTATAGTCGCTAATTGCCCCTTGTGTGTCACCTTGGGCAGCGCGGGCATTACCTCGGTTATTGTAGGCGATCGCATATCTGGGATTAAGGCGAATAGCTTGGTTAAAGTCTTCGATAGAACCGCTTTTGTCTCCCTGCACAGAAAGAGCGTTACCGCGATTGTTATAGGCTTCGGAGTAATTGGGAGAAAGGCGAATGGCTTCGTTGTAGTCAGAGATTGCGCCGGCTTGATCACCTAAAGAGGCGCGGGCATTTCCCCGACTATTGAAGGCTTCGGCATCGTTGGGAGAAAGGCGAATGGCTTCGTTGTAATCAGCGATCGCTTTTTGCTTGTCTCCTAAATCAAAGTAGGCTAAACCCCGTCCTCTGAAAGCCGCACCATATCCAGAATCTAGGCTCAGAGCTTTATTATAGGCAGCGATCGCCGCTTGTAAATTACCTTGGACGTGCTGTTTTTGCCCTTCAATGAAAGCTAGCCCAGCTTGAGAGTTTTTAGCTGCCCGACGGGTAGGAGTATTCACCCCTATTTCTGTCACCAAAACATCTTTGTTGTTACTACAAGAAACAATGGTAATTGCGCTCAGTGCGGTCAACAGACCTATAGTTGATATTCTAGTTAACTTCACCCGCCTTTGCTCCAATAACCGCAGTTTCATAAGTTGCTCTCAATCGGCATCACAACTGATTTCAATTAGTATCAAATGATCGGGAATTAGACTTCTAAACATCGATGCTAATTATTTTGAGATGTACCCAGGCAATAGACGTACTTACCTCCTCTCATCTAGGTTTAATTAACAGTAATCTGTTATGTAAACCGGGAATTTAAAAAAATAAATTTCTTTGTTGTTTATTATACTTTTATTAAAATTGCTGACAAAATTTACGAATTATTTTGGCGTTAGCCTTTCCGTTCGTAGTAGCTTTGTGTAGCAAAGAGTATGATGAATTACGATTTTCAATTATCTCCTTCATCATTTTCTGCCTTTTTGGGAGTCAGCCTTACAGATTTACTGGTTTCGATATCTACAGATAAATTTTCTAGATTATCCCCTAAATCTTTTTGCAGCTTCTGAGTTAGAGTAACCGGAAAATCTAAACTAATTTCTTGATTCTGTACTAATCTAGCAAGTTCTGTAAACTGCACTTTCACAACTTTACGCTCGTAACTAGTGAGTTTATAAACAGCAGTTTCCGCTACATTTTGAGCTTGCATAGCATTTTTTAGTCTCTCTTTCAGATGCTCATATTCAGAGTTTAACAGCTGCCATTGTTCTTCAATTTGATTAAAACGCTTACCGATAACTGTTAAATCTTCCGAGATGGGATCTGGATTACTTGCTAATTGTAATTCTAGCAAACTTTGGTGTATTTGAGCAAGATAAATACAGTCTAGATAAGCATATTCTATTTGTTCTTCACTGAGGGGTCTAATTCCCCAATTACTACTTTGTGCTTGTTTGTCAATATAGTTAAAATTACATAATTCTGTAGCTAATGTTTTCAATTGGTAATTAGGTAATGGTAAAATGTAGTAGGGAATTGTTTTAGCTAATTCCAAAGTGCAAGTGATATTTTTAGCCTGTTTATTGCCCAGAAATTTTAAATCATAACTAGCATTGTGAAACACTTTTTCTATAACTGGGTTGAGCATGATTTGCTCAATAAAGTCAGCTACTACATCAGGTTGATTCAGGACATCTAAAAGGTAAACGCGATCGCCACTCATATCGAGAGGATCATCTAAAACTTGAATCAGCGACAGTCTGGGATTACGGCTTTTATATTCTGCTACTTCGGTATCCATCCACAGAGTAGTAGCTTGAGTATAGTCTGCAACTATGGCACGAATTGCACTCGCATCACTCAAGTATGGCATTGGTTAAAATCCCCTGAGATTTAGGTCACAGTTTCCCAAATTAACATTTTGCTGACATAGTTTAGTATTGAGTCCTGAGTCCTGAGTCCTGAGCAATGAGTAGACCTAGCTTGAAAATAGGGAGTGGGGATTTTCACTCACCACGCTGCTCAACGCCGCGCTACCGCTAACAGCACTCATAACTCACTACTCATAACTCAGCACTCAGCACTCAGCACTCATTACTAACTTCCCATCTTTAGCCAAGCAAAGACTTGACTCACTTTTAATTTCAATTCAAGTTCAGGTAAAACTAATAAATCGTCTGTACCACGCAGTAGTTCTGGTTGTTGTTGTGGCTGAAATACCAGAATTGAGCGATCGCTTGGATCAATTAGCCATCCAAGTTGACAACCATATTTCAGACAATGCAAGATGTTGCCAGTCACCCTGTTAGAACTCTGGTCTGGTGAAAGAATTTCAATAGTCCAATCGGGAGCAACCAACATATCATCTACAGGTTCTCCATTGTCATCAAAATAAATGTGTTCTCAACGCAGAAGTGCCACATCAGGCACAATTGAACGACCTCCAAAAGTAAAACGCAATTCTGGGAAAGCATAGGCAATCTGGCTTGCTTCCGCAACTTCATTCACTCCCGTAATCAACTTAGCTTGAAGTCGTGAGTGCCGAGTTTTAGGCATTGGCTTTTGAATAATTTCACCATCAATATATTCACTAGCGGGTTTTGTTTCTGGAAGATTGAGAAACTCATCCAGTGTTAGCAATGAGGGTTTGGCAACAGTCATGATTTTTGCCGCTACAAACTGTTTGCTCTCAGTGTAGCAATCTCCTTAACTACAAGTATTTAAGGAAGTAGAGGAACTGTTTTCTGTTTTCTATTTTTTAATAAAGTAAAGAAACGATAAGTTTTGCGGACACCATCAAGTATAAAGTAAGGAATCCTCAGCCGCAGAGGTGAAAGGATGGGACGATATAACCAGTAATAGGCTCTCTTGAGATTATCCCATTTAGAACATTTATCCTCATGTAGAAAATCGGAAATATCTACTACTAAACCTCTACCTTCATACATCATCACATTGCGTCCGTGAACATCGTGGGGGTAAAGTCCTCGCTGACGCGCATAATCTAAAGCCTTATCTATATCTTTTATCACCTGTTTGGGGATACGCAAACCCCGTGGGATGCAATCGTATAAAGTCACCCCATATAATCGCTTCAGGATTAAACAGCCGTCTTTTGCATATAGACATTCCGAAAATGCTGGGTGAGAACCGAGACGACGATATACTTCCACCTCTTCTGCAAATCCTGGTCTTCCAGGTGCGTAAATCTTGACTACCACTTCTTGGTATTCAGCGTGACAAACCACAGCCGCATAGTTACCTCTACCAATCAATTGCCAAGAATGGGGGAGATAGCGAACTTCTACAGGATCGTGGGGATTGACGCTTTCGACTTGCAATTCAGGCAGTAACTCTTGATGAATATGCTCAATCAGTCGATGAATATGCTCACTCATACTGGTTTCGGCTGTTGATTCAGTAAATAAAGCCATTGGTCTTCACCAGTATATTTCATAGCATTACCAACTAGATTTACGTTTATTGAAGTAGAAAAACGCCTCTCTATATTTGTTCTCACTCACGCCAAAAGTTTTTCGACTGATACATGAATATCTAAGTCAGCAATCTACTAGCCCATCATCTTAATCATAGAATACTGTTAATTGAACAGATACTTCAATTTATAATTGATATTTATACTAATATTTTTTACATCAAGCTGATATTGTGGAATTACTTGTTGACAAAATTAATTCAGAAATAGGGACAATTCTCATTGTCTCTGATGGGGAAAAACTTTGCGCTCTTGATTTTGCTGATTATGAGCAAAGAATGTTAAAACTGCTTCAGAAGCGTTATGGTAAATTTTATCTCCAGGAAGCGAAGAATCCACAAGGATTTAGTAGCAAAATTGAATCTTATTTGCAGGGCGATGTTTACGATGGGCAAAGCCTACATACCAGCTTAAATAACATTCCAGTCAACACTGGCGGAACGACTTTTCAACAGCAAGTATGGCTTACCCTGCGAACTATTCCTTGGGGAACGACTATTTCTTATGGTGAACTAGCAGCAAAAATCAATAAGCCGACTGCTTATCGTGCTGTCGGCTTGGCTAATTCTTTAAATCCAGTTGCAATTGTTATTCCCTGTCATCGGGTAATTGGTGTAAACAATCTACTCACTGGATACGCGGGGGGAATAGAACGAAAGCGTTGGTTGCTCAAACATGAAAGACTGGTTTGTAATTTGTAATTGGGCATTGGGCATTGGGCATTAAGGAAAAAGTTTCCCTCCTTTGTCTACCACACTCCCCAATCCCCACTACCGTTCGGCTGACACGGCTCGACTGAGCTTCCCTACGGGACGCGATGCGATCGCCGAACGTCTCACGGCGAAAGCCTACTCCCTACTTAACGATGGGGGTAATATGACTTTTTTCGCTAAACCTAGAGTTTGTAAAAGTTTAATGCTCCACCAAGTAACATCAATCTCCCACCACTTGAAACCGGCTTTTGCGACATGGGGGTAGGTGTGATGGTTGTTGTGCCAGCCTTCGCCGTAGGTAACGATAGAAACCCACCAGAGATTACGCGCATTATCATCAGCATCAAAGGTGCGATAACCCCACATATGGGTTGCAGAGTTGACGAACCAGGTGGAGTGCCAAAGTAATACGGCTCTGAGAAACATACCGTAGATGACAAAAGGCCATCCGCCCAAAGCGTACAGCAATAATCCCATAGGAATTTGCAAGAGGAGGAAATAGCGATCTAACCAGCGATAAAAAGGTTGTCTTGCTAAATCAGGGGCGTATTTTTTATAGATTTCATAATCAAAAAACTCGGAGCGGGGATATAAGATCCACAACATATGACTCCACCAAAAGCCGCGTTTGGCAGAATAAGGATCTAAGCTGATATCTTCGGTGTGGGCGTGGTGCTGGCGATGTCCTCCAATCCAAAAAATTGGCCCTCCTTGGAGAGCCAAAGCACCGATGATGGCGATCGCATATTCTAACCATTTGGGTACTTGAAAACTCTTATGGCTGAGTAATCGGTGATATCCCAAACATATGCCAATGCTGCCAAATAGCCAGTGCAGAAATAACAGCAAACCCAGTGCTGACCAAGAGAAAAACCAAGGGGCTAAAAACGCTAAGGCATGAATTGTGCCAAAAAATGCCACATTTATCCATCTGAGACGCAATGAATTTTCTCTCTCAGAGGCGAACGCCAGATTTTTTGCGGTCATAAAAATTCCTATTAACTATTTCTGTAGCAATTTGCTCTTGGATCTGGTGCATTCATAGCCAACAAGGAATTTACCCACTTGGCATTCATTTCGTTACAGTAGACTAGAGCAAGTATCACTTACATTTGGTATGCTAACAAATCTCTGGTTTTAATGCAAGTACCACTTGCATTTTCTTTATGAAATCTCAATCTTTGTCTACACGTCAACGTTTGATTCAGGCAGCTCTAGAGTTGTTTACGGCTCAAGGGGTCAGTGCCACGACAACGCGCCAAATTGCGGAAAAAGCAGCAGTTAACGAAGTCACCTTATTCCGTAATTTTGGGAATAAACATGGATTATTGTTAGCTGTACTGGAAGAATCGGCAGCTTTTACACATTTAGGTGAATCTCTAATCAGCCGAGCTACTCCTCCAGGTGATGTTTACCAAGCCTTGAAAGATTATGCAAGTGACACTTTGCAGGCTTTAGAAAGAATGCCAGAATTAGTTCGGTCTGTGGTGGGAGAAGCTGACCAATTTCCGGCTGAAAATCGTCGCGCTTTGGGAAGAGGATTAACAGAGGCTAACCGCTATGTAGCTCAATACTTAGTTACTGTAATTCAACAGGGAGATTTAAACACCTATCTGCCAGCAGAAAAACTAGCTAGCTTGCTCAATGGCATGATTTTGGGATATGCGGTGATTGAATTCACCAGTGAATTTCATGAACTGTGGGAAAGTCGGGATGATTTTCTAGAGAATTTAGTAGAGTTATTTCTGCGTGGTGCTATGTCATCAGTTACCAGCAGCTTACTAACAACCTACAACACCCAAGAAATAGCTGATTTACCTGCTGTTTTAGTTCACGAAATTCTCAGACAAGCCAAAAGGTCGGGAGTCCAAGATTATGCGATCGCTTATTTATTATTTGCGACTGGTTTATCCCCCCAAGAAATAGTCGATTTGCAGCGCAATCACCAAATTTATGATCCTCAAAGTCACTTACTGCAAATTACCACCCCTGGGTATGTTCGACAAGTACCTGTCAATCAGTGGATTTTAGGAAAACGCTATGGCTCTTATACCAACAATCCGTTAATTAAATGGCTGAAAAGTCGTAAAGATAGCCAGGCTGCGATGTTTCTGGATACAACAGGTCAACCCATTGAGGAATCTAAGGTGTTGGAATACTGGCAAATATGGACTCAAGGATTGTTAACTCCCCAAGGGAAACCACCAGAAATAGCTCAAGCACAACATACCTGGCGCGTAGAAATGTTGATGCGTGGGGTCAGCCTAGAAAATTTGAGTATTCTTACAGGTTGCGATCGCGCTCAATTACAAGCCTACGCCCATAGAGCTAGGGAAAAAGCAGCTTTAGAGCAAGCAACTCGTTTAGATCAAAAGCCTGTGTAGGGATTGGGTAAAAGTTATTTTTATTACTTTTTTATGGGCGATCGCTAGTTACTATCTGTCTTTGAGTAGTAGTTTGATAAGTCCCTGAACAGCGAAACTTTCTGTTAAATTATCCTAAATTCAAGGCTTTAATCACCATAATCTCCAGTAATTCTCTGTTTGGCATAGGTCTCAACCTAGCTTTTATTTATTTATTTTGCTTTTGTCGTCAAGTCCCCAGAGATTATTTTAAATTTTTCATGTGGGCTGAATTTTTGCATACTTTTATTCGGAAAATTTACATCTATTTGTGGTATTGAATAAAGTTAAATATATCTTCACTAAAATTCATCTGATATCCACTCTCCGTATTTTGGAGTCAAAATCGTACACAAAAACAGCAATACAGGGAGATAATTCCTATGAGCCGAAAAGTCAACAAAGTGCTGAAACAGTCCGGAGTAATCCCTTATCGAGTCAAAAATGGTAGAGTGGAAATCTTGCTGATTACAACACGCGATCGCCAGCGTTGGGTAATGCCCAAAGGTGGAATTGTCAACGGCATGACTCCACCCGCTTCAGCTGCTAAAGAAGCTTGGGAAGAAGCAGGCGTAATTGGGCAGGTAGATGGTAATAAATTAGGTACTTATAAATATCGCAAACGAGGCAAAATTTACTGCGTGAAGATGTATTTATTGCCAGTTGACATAGTTAGTAGTAATTATCCAGAAGCTAGTACAAGATATCGACGCTGGTTAGATGCTAAACAAGCGATGAAGTTAATGAAGAAATCTCCTCTAAAACGTATCTTAAAAGGCATCATCCAGGCAAAATCACAAGCTTGTGCATAATTTATTCTACTTTTGTTAATTACAGTCCGAATATCTTGGGGATCAGGATCATCCTCTACAGAGACGGTTAACTCAGTCATTTTTAATTTAAATTATTAAAACTAAATGGGGCTAAAATAGCACGAGATTGCAGCCTCAGAGGTATACTACTAAGTCCTTACCTTTCAGTAGCCTATAGGTTTGTTACCATTACTGTGACTCTTCCGGTAATGGAATCAGAGCAAAACTTTTGTAAATCCTGCGACTATCTAGAGATAGATGCAAAGTAAAGGATTATACATAACTGGAAAAGAAACACTTCTGTCTGAATTAAGCCTGTATCATTTGTAATATTTTTATGACTTCCCGGATTCGTTTTTTGATGTGCGCTCCTGACCACTACGATGTGGACTATGTGATTAATCCTTGGATGGAAGGAAATATTCACAAATCATCACGCGATCGCGCTGTGGAACAGTGGCAAGGGTTACACCAAATCCTGAAAGAACACGCAATTGTCGATTTGGTGATACCCGAAAAAGGTTGGCCAGATATGGTTTTTACTGCCAACGCTGGTTTAGTGTTGGGTAAGAACGTCGTTCTTAGTCGCTTTTTACACAAAGAGCGTCAGGGAGAAGAACCATACTTTAAACAATGGTTTGAAGGTAATGGTTATACAGTTTATGAATTACCTAAAGACCTACCCTTTGAAGGTGCAGGCGATGCACTCCTAGATAGAGAAGGGCGTTGGTTGTGGGCTGGTTACGGTTTCCGTTCAGAATTAGATTCTCATCCTTATCTCGCCAAATGGTTGGATATTGAAGTCTTATCCCTGCGTTTAACTGATGAGCGTTTCTATCATTTAGATACTTGTTTTTGTCCTTTAGCTAACGGCTATTTGCTGTATTATCCCGGCGCGTTTGATTCCTACTCCAACCGCTTAATTGAAATGCGCGTTGCAGCCGAAAAGCGCATCGCCATAGCTGAAGCCGATGCTGTCAACTTTGCTTGTAATGCGGTGAATGTAGAAAGCATCGTGATTATGAACAAAGCCAGCGAGGGCTTAAAGTCCCGTCTAGGAGATGTTGGTTTCCAAGTGCTGGAAACACCACTCAAGGAATTTCTCAAAGCAGGTGGTGCAGCGAAATGTCTTACCCTACGCGTTACAGAACCTGTACAGGCTGAAGTTCATGCCAATGTATCAGTCGAAAGCCGGATTATTCGCTTAGAGGGTCATTTGCTTGACTCTGGCTTAATTAACCGCGCCTTGGATTTGATTGTCGATACTGGCGGTAGTTTCCAGGTTCTGAACTTCAACTTGGGAGAACAACGGCAAAGTACCTCCGCAGCTGAGGTGAAGGTGTCCGCACCTTCTCACGAGGTGATGGAAGAAATCATCTCCCTATTGATTGATTTGGGTGCGGTAGACTTACCACAAGACGAACGAGATGTCAAGCTTGAGCCTGTAATTCAGGATGGTGTCGCACCTGATGATTTCTACGTGAGTACCATTTATCCTACCGAAGTTAGGATAAATGGGCAGTGGGTGAAGGTAGAAAATCAGCGCATGGACGGCGCGATCGCAATTACTCAAAGTCCCAATGGTCTACTAGCGCAGTGTAAAATACTCCGTGACCTGAAGGTAGGTGAAAGGGTGGTAGTTGACGTGCAAGGTATCCGCACCATCCGCAAAACCGAATCGCGGGAACAACGCAACTCCCAAGAATTTAGCTTTATGTCGTCTGGTGTTTCCAGTGAACGGCGTGTGGAATTGGTCGTGGAACAAGTCGCTTGGGAACTGCGAAAAATCCGTGATGCTGGTGGTAAAGTAGTCGTCACGGCTGGCCCTGTGGTCATTCATACAGGCGGTGGTGAACATCTATCACAGCTAATTCGGGAAGGATATGTGCAGGCTCTGCTGGGTGGAAATGCGATCGCAGTCCACGACATGGAGCAAAATATGATGGGTACATCCTTGGGTATGGATATGAAGCGTGGTGTCGCCGTTCGTGGTGGACACCGCCATCATCTCAAGGTAATTAATATCATTCGTCGTTATGGCAGCATTGCCAAGGCTGTAGAGGCGGGGATAATTCATAGCGGCGTGATGTATGAGTGTGTCCGCAATCAAATACCTTTCGTTCTTGCTGGTTCAATTCGGGATGACGGCCCTTTACCTGATACCCAAATGGACTTAATCAAAGCACAGGAGGAATACGCCAAACAATTGGAAGGTGCGGAGATGATTTTAATGCTGTCATCAATGCTGCATTCCATTGGGGTAGGGAACATGACACCCGCCGGCGTGAAAATGGTCTGTGTAGATATTAACCCGGCTGTTGTGACAAAATTGAGCGATCGCGGTTCAATAGAATCCGTCGGAGTAGTTACAGACGTGGGATTATTCCTGAGTCTGTTAATCCAACAGTTAGATAAGTTGACAAGCCCCTACATTTCTAAGGTAGGTTAATTAAGAGTGCTGAGTTCCCAGTAGTGAGTGCTGAGTTAAAAGACCACCGACTCATAGGTGGTGCTTGTAGCTATTACATAAGTGCTGAATACTTTTTACTCACTCAGCACTCAGGACTACATAAGGCGCACCCAAAGGAAATGGTAAGAGTAGCTTTAACAAAAGAGTTGCAGATTAACTGGGTTAGCTTCATTGCTGACTTCATGCTAGCGGGGATGGTTTTTGGCCCTCCCATCGCTCCTTTTCTAGCTGCGTCTGGAGTCTGGTTACTTGGGGGTATTGCGGACATCATTTATTTCATGGGTAATCATGTATGTCCGCAACCAGAGATGGGCTTAGATTTAGCACCCCCATTTATTATGGCTGTGTGTATGCGCTGTTATGGTACTGTCACAGGATTGCTGATTACTCGCTTGCTGTATGCTGTGACTGGTGGTAAAGGTGTTTATTGGCTCAGTCAGTACGGCTGGAATGGTGCGGCGTTAGCTAGCGTGTTAATGATGGCGTATCCTGTGGAATTAGCAGCGCAAATTTTTGGTCTATGGGATTTTAATAATTATTTAGTTACACCCTTTGGATTAATTACAGGTTTGGCTTGGGGTTTATTTACAATGCCGATTTTACATGGTTGGCAGCGTGATTAAACTAAGTCAGGGGACTGGCGAATAGTAAATATTGTGTATTACCTACCTTTAACCAGCCTAATCTTGAGGATAGTGAAATACTATGGCAAAAGATAGATTTCATCATATCGTCAGAAATGCCTTAGAAAAAGAAGGCTGGAAGATTACGGCTGATCCTTATGAAATTAATGTGGATGATGTAGATTTTGAGATTGATTTAGCCGCAGAGCAACTGTTAGCCGCAGAGCAAGAAGGCAAAAAAATCGCAGTAGAGATTAAAAGTTTTATCAGTCCATCAAATGTTTCAGAATTTCATACTGCCTTGGGACAGTTTTTAAACTATCGGGATGCGTTAGATAAGATTGAACCCGAACGCCTACTTTATTTAGCGGTGCGCGTCCCAGTTTATGAAAGTTTTTTTCAACGGAGATTTATTGCCTCAGCAGTTGTCAAATATCAATTGCGATTGATGATTTACGATGTACAAGAAGAGGTGATTCGTCAATGGCTGTAGAACAATATCGGCAATATATTCGACATCTTCTTTCCGAACGGCAAAAACGAGCCGCAAGGCAACGAAACGCCGAAGAGTATGAAGTACAGACAATTTTCGACGAACAACAAGACCACTATCAATTACTTTATGTCGGCTGGCGGGGAAATAAACGCGATTTTGGCTGTATTTTACATCTTGATATTAAAGATGGGAAAATTTGGATTCAGCATGATGGTACTGAAGAAGGAATTGCTAATCGATTGGTGGAAATGGGAGTGCCAAAACAAGATATTGTTTTGGCATTTCACGAACCTTATGTACGCCAATTCACTGAGTTTGGAACTTGAGAAATATTGTACGAAAAAACTTAGATACATCCAGGAGTTAAGTATCACGCCACTAAGGTGTGTTATATTTTTAGCCTAACGTACTACCATATAACAGTGCTAAATAAAAATATTAAAAATGCTAGTATTATTCATCATCAACAGCACCAAGCATTATTCTGCAACAGCGCAGCAAATTTTCGTACAAATCAAAAGCTTCCCTAACCATCTTATGAAGTCTATCTCTTGCCTCAAAACGATCTTCTCGAACTTCAAAGTCATTAAGACACATAGAGAAAAAATCACTACTTCCAACTGGCCAAATGTTCATACTTAATTCCCATCGGAAATCGCTGAGAATAATCATCAGGTTTTGTCTCTTTTTCTCCAGTTCAGGATTTAAAAACTCGTGCATTACATCTGCCCAACTATTAAGAAAATGATCAATATGTTCTAAATCTTTGCTGTGAATAGGACTTCCTAAGTCCTGTTCTTGTAAAAATCTTGCACCTCTTCCCGTAGGAGGGAAATCTTGCAATAATTCAAGAAACAAACTCCGGTCTTGCTTTATAGTAATAGGCGTATAAATAAAGCTGTCTTTAGTTGCAGAAGATACAATATAACTATCTTTGCTATCCTCTACTTTCTTTGGATAGAGAACTGGAGTTAGGTGTTCAGGAATGCCTTCTAACTGAATTTCTGTACGACCAAACATATAAGAGTCTTCAACAGAACGACCAGATCCTAATGCTCTATAGAAGCCAACTGAAAATGCTATTGCAGCACTATCTCCAATAGCTTGATTCATGCCGATAACGCAGGGAATATGATCGGCAATAGCTTTTGCTTGGCTCTCTAGGGAAAACGCATCTTATTTACTAATAAAAATTAAGAGAGATTTCAAAATGAC
>NZ_CAWUDL010000088.1:0-22110 GCF_963920945.1 Anabaena sp. CCY 9402-a | reverse complement strand
GTGCTGAGTGCTGAGTGCTGTTAGCGGTAGCGCGGCGTTTAGCCGGTGCTGAGTGGGCATTGGGGGCATTGGGGGCATTAGATTCTTCTCCCCCTGCCTCCCCTGCCTCCCCTGCCTCCCCTGCCTCCCCTGCCTCCCCTGCCTCCCCTGCTCCCTGCCTACTCCCTGCCTACTCCCCACTCCCTTGCTCTAATCGCCTTTGCCATTCTGCGTCAATTTGTGCAGAACGCTCTACTTCTTGTTCCAGTAAGTCAGTTTCAGTGCTGTACACCAAATTTTCATTAGTAATCACTGTTTCCGTGCCGAACTGACGAGCGTAATCAATCTTTTGCTGTAAATCTGGATTGGGATTGGCTAATAGTCTAGCTCTAGAAATGCGATCGCGGTTACGAGTTAAAATCTTGCCATTACGCCACTTGATCCAAAAATAACGAATCAAAGGTACACCTAAAAAACCTACGCCATAAGCCAATAGCAGCCAGTAAATGCCTTGGACAAAAGCTACTAGTCCACCTAACTGAGCCGCAACTATACCATCTCTTAATAAACTTCCCAATACCAAAGCACCCACAAGGTTGGCTATACCTAATCCAGCACTGAGCATAATTTGCCCAGAACCAGCCGCACTAAACCGCCAAGGTAATTCCTCTAGGTAGGTTGTCACAGATTCCTGCTTTTTATTGCTAGCTCTCACCTGCAATTCTGGGAAATAATATACAATTTGTCCTTCAGAACTGACTTTAGGTTGTCCGTTAAATCTCAACAGCACGGGCAACATATAATCTTCGTACTCCTGTTGATATCCTGCACCCAAATTATCAAGATAAGGCGCGATTTGTTCTGCTGCTATTGCACCCCGATTACTCCGAATCACTGCGGCTATTTCTTGCCAACGGCGTTCTTCTAGACGTGCGTTAGGATTGCCATCACCAAACAAAAAGGAAAATACAGCCTCGAAGAAATTCATTTGGCTGTCTTGTTGCCTGCCACGCCGCCGTTGTTCGGGATAATTTTGATGATTGGGGTTAAAGTACCAAAACAAATCAGGAATATAAAAAAATCCCCAACTACTACTGGAATTGCTGCTCCGGTTGTCATTATCACTACTGGAGTTGAGAGCAGTAATAATCACAATGATAGTGATAGTAATTAAAGCAATGGAAGCAATTAGAAAAATCGCGAAGGAAATCCGAATCAAGTAAAACAGAACGCCCCATAGCTTCTGCCACCATTCTTGCAATTTCAGTTTAAAGTATTTATTCCGGAGAATATCTCGAAAATTCCGAGGAAATAAGTAAACAACATCACCAGTTTCTGCTACCTGTAAATGTCCTCCAGCGTCGGTGGCTAAAGCTAGTAATCCTTGGTTAGCTTCTGCTAAGTTCAATCCAGCCTGAGTTGCCACATCTCCAACGGTGACGCGGTAGCCCAGTTTTTCCACAGCTTGCATAACAGTGGGATTGGGAGTCATTGCTCTCCTCTCCTATTGAAATTTATTCGCCTTTCCTTAAGTATAAAGTTTGGTTTTGGGCTAACCACCCACCCATGAATAATTTAGTCGTGAGAATTATTCTGAGGAAACAGGTAGGCGATCGCAGCATAACCAGACGCAGTGATTAAACTGACCAACAAAGTAGCGAAAATTAAGGTAGACATAGAAGCCAGATGATCCTCTAGTCTTGAGTAAAGTGTTTGTATCCCTTTAACCTAACAGTTGAATATGACGTAGATACAACCAGACTGTGACAATCGTTTGTATCTACGCTAGAGGCAAGCAAAAGCGGAAAATAGAACCTTTTCCTAGTTCACTTTCTACTTGAATTTGACCACCTTGTAATTCAACCAAACGCTTGCTAATAGTTAAACCAATCCCCGTTCCTCCAGAATGGCGATCGCGCGATTGATCAGCTCGCCAAAAACGCTCAAACACATGAGGTAAATCCTCTGGAGAAATACCAATACCTGTATCAATAACTGCTATCCATAGTTTACCTGCTTCCATCCAAGCACTGAGAGTAATTGAGCCGTTGGTAGTATAACGCACTGCATTCCCCAACAAATTCACTAAAATCTGTTCAGTGCGATCGATATCTGCTAACACCAGTGGTAATTGTGCGGACAATTCTGAACGCAGCACCGGGCCATCTTCCATTAACTGATCAGTAAATCTCTGTACCAATGAATCTAGTAAAGGATATAAATCTACAGGTTGAATATTAATCGGTAAATAACCAGCTTCTGCCTTAGAAAGTTCTTGTAAATCATTAACCAAACGTTCTAAACGTCTGGTTTCTCTAACCAACCGACGATAAACTTCCGGGGATGCTTCCATCGCCCCATCCGCCAGTTCCTCCAAATAACCACGTACCACAGTTAACGGTG
This sequence comes from Anabaena sp. CCY 9402-a, assembly GCF_963920945.1. NCBI lineage: Bacteria > Bacillati > Cyanobacteriota > Cyanophyceae > Nostocales > Nostocaceae > Anabaena > Anabaena sp. CCY 9402-a. The sequence continues at coordinate 19,728 of NZ_CAWUDL010000088.1, read as the reverse complement.
TCCGCAGTTCATGAGTCATATCACCAATTAGTTCTCGTCGTCGTATTTCCACTCCCTCTAAACTATCCGCCATGCGATTAAAACTAGTACCCAGTCGATTGAGTTCGGGAATGTCAGATAAAGGTAATCGTGCTTCTAAATGACCGGCTGCAAACTGTTGAGTGATTTGTTCCATCTCAGTTAATCGCTGCATAATCCGTTGAGAAACCCAGTAACTCAAACCTCCCGCCGCACTAGTACCCACAAACACCGACCAGAGAGTGCTACGCCACCAAGCAATTTCAAATCCCTGCACTAATTCTGTGCGACTATGAACGATATTAAATCCCCTACTTTCTAATGTTTCTAAATGCAAAATGAAAAAACGGGGGGAAGAAACCTTACTAATGATCACAAGGCTAATTAACCCCACTATCATCACTACCAAGTGGGAAACAAACAAGCGCGATGCTAAGGGTAAGGATTTCATGGCAGTGCTGAGTTATAAGTGCTGAGTGCTGAGTGAGTCTACCTGCATTTACACCTTATTGATTACGACTCGTGAAGCGTAAAGAAAGCGTCATTCATGCGGGGATATAAGCGAATGGCTGAAATTTATTCAGCCGTCAAGATTGAAAAACTTTATCAATCTCCTAATATCTTATACCAACTGTGGTAGTATAAGATAGGAGGGAGAAAGATGCTAGTTTTTGAGTTCAAAGCTTATGGAAAGTCAGCGCAACTAGTCGCAATAGATGATGCAATTCGGACGGCTAAGTTCATCCGCAATAGCTGTATTCGATTATGGATGGACGTTAAAGGCACTCTTAAAAATGATTTGCAGAAATATTGTGCTGTACTTGCGGCTAATTTCCCTTTTGCCAACGAACTTAATTCAATGGCTCGTCAAGCTAGTGCTGAACGAGCTTGGTCTTCTATTTCTAGGTTTTATGACAACTGCAAGAAGGGTATTTCAGGATCAAAAGGGTATCCTCAATTCCAGAAAGATTGTCGTTCTGTTGAGTACAAGTCATCGGGATGGAAACTTGCAGATAATCGAAAATCCATAACTTTCACTGACAAGAAAGGTATTGGTCGCTTAAAACTCAAAGGTACTCGTGATTTGCACTTCTACCAAATCAACCAAATAAAACGGGTGAGATTGGTAAAACGTGCTGACGGCATTTATGTTCAATTCTGCGTTGATGTCAATCGCTCAGAAAACATTGAGCCTACTGGTAATACAATTGGGTTAGATGTTGGACTCAAAGAATACTACACCGACTCCGATGGAACAATGGTTGAGAACCCTAAGTTTCTTCGTATTGGTGAAAAAGTTCTTAAGCGTTCTGGGCGGCGAGTCTCTAGAAGAGTAAAAGGTTCAAAAAATAGGGGCAAAGCTAGACGGATTTTAGGAAAACGCCACCTCAAAATAAGTAGGCAACGTAAAGACCATGCAGTGAAGCTTGCACGGTGCGTAGTTCAGTCAAACGACTTGATAGCTTACGAAGATTTGAGGATTAAAAATCTGGTGAAAAATCATTGTTTAGCCAAGTCTATTAATGACGCATCTTGGTATCAGTTCCGTGTCTGGGTTGAATATTTTGGAAAAGTATTTAAACGTGTCACGGTTGCGGTTAATCCGCAATACACTAGCCAGGAATGCTTTAGCTGCGGTGAAGTTGTTAAGAAGACTCTATCCACTAGAACGCACGTATGTTCTTGTGGCTGTGTCATGGATAGGGACGAAAACGCAGCGAGAATAATCCTTAGTCGAGGATTGGGTACTGTAGGGCATACAGGAACTTTTGCGCTAGACGCAAGCAACGCTTGGGGAGATGAAACCTCTACTCTTGTTGGTGAAAACCTGCATGAGCAAGTTATGTCTTAGATTCAAGAATCCCCGTCTCTTTAGAGCGGGGAGTGTCAATAATGTACTTTATACAAGCTTGTACTCATTACTCATTACTCATTACTCACTACTCACTACTCAGCACTTTTTAAACCGGGGGGGAATCTTCAAATTTGTAACCAACCCCAACTACAGTTTTAATAAAAGTGGGATTAGCAGGGTCAGTCTCAATTTTTTTACGTAACCTCGCTACATGAGTATCTACCACACGCTCATCACCAAAGAAATTATTTCCCCACAGTTTGTCAATTAGCTGGGTACGATTCCAAACTCGACCCGGATTGCTGACAAAGTTACTTAACAAGTTAAATTCTAGAGTAGTTAAATCTAAGATTTCTGGTGCTTGGGAATTGATCTGGCGGCTGGCAGTGCGTTGGTCTACATCTACTATAAAGTGTTGGGTACGGTTAACCTGAGTTTGTCCCCCTTGACGCAGGCTACGACGCAACAACGCCCTCACTCTAGCTACCAATTCTCTAGGACTAAAGGGTTTCACCATATAGTCATCCGCACCCGTAGATAAACCAATTACCCGGTCTATTTCTTCCCCCTTAGCCGTCAGCATGAGAATATAAGGGTCTTTTGCACCAGGTTTTTGACGAATTCTTGCGCAAACTTCCAAACCATCTAATCCAGGAATCATTAAGTCTAGGATAATTAAATCTGGTGATTGCTCTTGAAACATTCGTAAAGCATTGATTCCATCGCGGCTACTGCGACAAGTAAATCCTTCTTTTTCTAATGAATGTTGGATTAACTGAGCAATTTCTGATTCATCCTCAACAATTAAAATATCCATCTTGATTAGAATTTGACCACGCAGAGTTTCTGGATTGTCATTGTACTCTAGTTGTAGGGATGAGGAAACCCAAAATTTGCGTTGCTTTGTTGGATTGCGGATTGCGCTGCATTTAATTCAGCAAAAAACCTACACCATCGCTTTTGAGCTTGATGTAGGTCGTAATTTACTCTAAAAATTGACAATGTGTTCTTTTTCTAGAGATTGGAATTAGACAGTGTTCGATAGCTATACCCCATGTGGGCATCTTTTTGAATATGTTGTTTAATGCTATCGAGGTCAATGAAATAGTCAGCAACATCTATTAAACAGTCGTTTGTCATCGTTCTCAAACTCACGACTTCTACCCGCACGCCTGTACTACTGACAGCATTAACAGCATATGCTAAATCGCCATCTCCACTCACTAAAACCGCAGTATCGTAGTAGGGAGCTAAGGTAATCATATCTACGGCAATTTCTACATTCAAATTGGGTCTTTTGGAGTTATCTGTAACTTGGACTTCTTTTGTCACTACACGATAACCATTACGACGCATCCAAAATAAGAACCCCTGTTGTTTGTCGTTACTCCGAGGACGGTTATTGTTTGGTCGTGAGATATCAATTCCTGTGTAGAAAAATGCCCGCAATAATCGTGAACCTGCGGTTAAATGACAAAGTAATTTGAGATAATCGATTTCAATACCAATTTGTAAAGCAGCATTAAACAGATTGATACCGTCAATAAAAATAGCTACTCGACCACGATTTGAATCACTTGTTACAGCTAAATCATTTCTGGGTTCTCGCTGTCTGGAAATTTCACTTTTATTACCATTTTTTATCTGAATTTTCCCTGACAAATGAGGTTCTTCGGACAGGGGTTTATACATATTGCTTGTTTTGGTAAAACTTGTGTTAGTCATTGATTCCTCTGGATGTTAAATCTTGCAAGGCTGAAGGGTTAATTGACAATAGGTTGCCTGTACTGATAAATCATCAGCAAGGCAAAAAAATATATGCAGTTGCTTGACACAAATACACTCAAATCTTGTTCATTTTTGAGATTCCAAGGTTTAATGACCAAGAGCGTTTAGCTCTTGTTAAGGCAAGTTTTACGAGATATCCCCTCTGTCGATATGCTGCTCTTTTCATACCACTACAGCACATCAACTTGCTACAGAAGTAATTGGACGAAAGCAACTTGCTGTCATGGTCTGTGGCGAAACCATTGGCATCTTATTCCTATTGTACCTCTGTCTTTAAAATTTCTTACATTAAGGCAATATTTATATATTGATGTGGCAAGTTTTAGTAAAAATAATTAATGGTTAAGATTTGAAGATAAAACCAATTAATTTAGATTTTTTTAATATTTTAAGTTTATTTTTTAATGTTAATGATCGCGCATATAAATCGATATTTATCCACTAATTATGAATTATTCATGATATTTTATTAGCCCAGTCTTTTCGAGTAAGCGGGTTGGTTAAATAGTGAAATAATCACAGATAATAGAGGCTATAAAGAAGTCAAAAAAGGAAACCCCAATCACTAATAATTATCTTTTAAAATACCCTAATTGCCAGTTTTGAGTTTGCTTTAGCTGACTTAGATGTCCTTGTAAAATCAGACGCAAAGCAATCCTAGTCTTTAAATATCCTCTTACTAAATAATATCCTGGCTTGGCATCAACATCAGCAATAACAGATTGATTTGCTCGTTGTATTACCCCGCAGCGAGTATTTTCCCCACCAGGTAAATCTAGCCTGAATAGATAATCATATCGATATTCTTGGGGAATCATAAATACAGCGTAAACATTATGCTGTCCCAACCAAGGCTGAAATACTATTTTTTCGGGATGGGTATAATACTTAACTTCTTTGGGTTGAGGAAAAGCCCACGAAGAATGACAACGCACTATAGGCGATCGCTCTGCTATATCTAAAATATAAAATATACCCAAAATACTCACTAAGCTCAGTACAAATAAGATAAAAAATCGTGATTTTAGTGATTTCTTCCCCATTTGTTAGACCATAGACGACTTCATGTTGCTATTTTAGCTAGCTTAGTGCGATGGCGTAACCGCCCGCCGGAAGCGATCGCATAACACACCAGACCTCTTGCATAAATGCTGAAGCTGTCATGTTGAGCGAAGCGAAACATCTCAAAGATTCTACATTTCATTCAGAATGACACATCTCATTTTCGGACTTTTGCCAGAGGTCTACCCATTCTCAACAGTAAACTAGGGGAATATTGCTAAATGTGAAAATTTATACGCGATTAAGGTAGCGATCGCAGCTTGGTTGTTAAATTAGCAAAGAATCTCTAAAATCAAGCAAGTTAGCGGCAATCAACAATGGTATCTACTACTGCACGCTTCTCGGATGTCCAAAACCATTGGGCGCGTCCATTTATTGAAGCCTTGGCGGAAAGACGCATTTTGAATGGCTATCCTAACGGTACTTTTCGCCCCGATAACTCAGTCACTCGCGCTGAGTTTGCAGCTATAGTTGCAGCTGTATTTAACGTTGCTGCAAAGCGTCCATATATCTCCTTTAGTGATGTCCCGGCTAATCATTGGGCGGCTGGTGCAGTTAAAAAAGCTTACGAAACAGGATTTTTAACTGGCTACCCCGATAAAACTTTCGGACTCAATAACAGAATTGCGCGTGGTGATGTCTTAGTCGCTTTGGTGAATGGCTTGGAAATTGCCACTAAGATTAAACTCGATTTATTAGACAAATTACCGCAAATTTATCAAGATACGGCGACTATTCCTAGTTATGGTAGCAATCAAATTGCGATCGCTACTAGTGTAGGTTTAGTCTCTAGCTTTCCCAATATCAAATTACTTAACTACACGATTGCGGCTACTCGTGCTGATGTCGCGGTTATAGTCTATCAAGCCTTAGTTTATCTCGGTAATGCCCAAAAGATTAACTCTACATATCTTGTAGTTCCCCCACCCCCTTCCGCCAGCACTGTCAAAGTTAGTCATCAACGGGAATTTCGGGGTGCATGGCTAACAACAGTTTGGAATAGTGACTGGCCTTCCAAAGCTGGACTACCTGTAGCACAACAACAAGCGGAACTAGTCGAGATTCTCAAGCAACTACAAGAACTGAATTTTAATGCTCTCATTTTACAAGTGCGTCCAGAAGGTGATGCGTTGTATGCTTCCTTTATTGAACCTTGGAGTGCTTGGATAACGGGAACTCAAGGCAAAGCCCCAGAACCATTTTACGATCCATTAGAGTTTGCAATCGCCGAAGCCCACAAACGCAACATCGAAGTTCACGCCTGGTTCAACCCCTACCGCGCCAAAACGAGCATTAAAGGTGCTGCTAACGTTAGTCCCCACATAGCTTTAAGCAATCCAGACGTAGTATATCAATGGGGTAATCAGTTATGGATGGATCCAGGCTCAAAACTCGTTCAAGATAGAGCTTACAACGTAATCATCGATGTTGTCCGCCGCTATAACATAGATGCTATTCACCTCGATGATTATTTTTATCCCTATCCCATCCAAGGTCAATCTTTTCCCGATGATAAAACCTACGCTGCTTATAAATCAGCCGGGGGTAAACTCAGTGTAGAAGACTGGCGGCGAGAAAATGTCAATCAAATGGTATTGCGTCTATCCCAGGGAATTAAAGCTACAAAATCTCATGTAAGATTTGGTATCAGTCCCTTCGGGATTTACCGCCCTGGACAACCACCAGGAATCACTGGTTTAGATGCTTACAATGTATTGTATGCTGATGCTAAAAAATGGTTAGAACAGGGGTGGATTGATTATATCGCCCCGCAATTATATTGGCGGACTGACCAACCTAAACAAAGTTACCCTGCATTACTCAAATGGTGGACAGAAATTAATCTCCAAAAACGACACATTTACACAGGTAATAACATTTCAAAATTGGATGGTAAAGCTTGGAAAGATGAAGAGATAGAAAAGCAAGTAAAAATCAGCCGCAGTTTAGTCAAAGATTTATCACTAGGGAACATCTTCTTCAGCATGAGTTCCATTACTGAAAATCGTCAAAGTATCGCTGATAAATTTAAAGGCTCACTTTATGCCACACCTGCCATAGTACCTACAATGTCTTGGCAAAATCAATCTGCACCACCCCCACCCAAAGAACTACAAGTCAACAACCGCAGACTCAATTGGCAACCCGGAGATAATCAACCTGTACGTTCATGGACACTCTACCGTCAAAATGGGGAAACTTGGACGCTACAAAGAATATTATCAGCTGGAACAACTTTCGCCACTGTGCAGGCGGGAACTTACGCTGTGTGTGCAGTAGATAGATTAGCCAATGAAAGCGAGGGTGTAGTAATTACCGTGAGTTAATCAACAAGTTTGTAGTAAGGACTTTAGTCCTTCTAAAATAAGCACTAAAGACTTACTATCAACCCAATTAGCCTTCCATCTATGCAATTTTTGAAAAAAATCTGGCATTTACCCAAAATTATTTATCTAGCGATCGCAATTTTAATTATCAGCTTCTTTTTAATTAATTTAGAAACAGGTGCTGTTGAAATTAGCAGTATCGAATTTATCGGAGAAGCCACTTTACCAAAAGGTTTATCTTTCCAAAAAACTGAAGTTGGAGGCTTATCTGGCATTACCTACGATGCTAAAACAGACCTTTATTATGCAATCTCCGATGACCGTGGACAAAAAGCCTCTGCCCGTTTTTACACTTTTAAAATAGAGCTAAATAAAGGTTATTTGCAAAATGGGGGAGTTATTCCTGTTGGTGTCACCACACTATTAAACGATAACAATCAACCCTTCCCCGCTAATGCAACTGATACAGAAGGTATTGCTGTCACCAGAGATGAAACAGTCTTTATTTCCTCTGAAGGTGATGTTAATAGATTAGTTGCACCTTTTATTAAAGAGTTTAACTTAGCTTCTGGTCAAGTCATTCAAACACTACCCATACCACAAAACTTTTTACCTAACAACAATGGCAAGCAAGGCATACGCAATAATTTAGCTTTTGAAAATCTCACCATTACTCCTGATAACCAATCTTTGTTTACTGCTACAGAAAATGCTCTCATCCAAGATGGGGTAATAGCTGAACCTAATATTGGTACTTCTTGCCGCATTTTGCAATATAATTTCCATAATAATCAACCAGAAAAAGAGTTCCTTTACCAAACTGAACCAGTAGCTAGTTTTTTTAATCCCACAGGTAAATTTGCCAGTGGATTAACTGATTTACTCGCATTAGATAATCAAGGTCACTTTCTCAGTATAGAACGTTCTTTTACTGGCTTAGGATTTACTGTTTTTTTGTTTAAGTTCTCTTTAGCAGCAGCAAATAATATTAACAATATAGATAGTTTATTAGCAGTCAATACTACAAAAATTAACCCAGTACAAAAAAAATTACTGTTAGATTTAAGAACTCTTGATGTAGCACTGGACAATATAGAAGGTTTAACTCTTGGCCCACAACTACCGAATAAACAACGCCTTTTAATTCTCGTCAGTGATAACAATTTTAATACTATACAACGTACTCAATTTTTAGCTTTTCAACTTAAAATTGAATCACCAATTATGAGTTTATTTCAGCGTATTTTTTGGCAAAAGTAAAGATGTGTGAAAATTGAAATAATTCATCACCTCAGCTTTTCAAAGAAGTGTTCTTGGCTTTTACCGAAAAAATGATCCAAGTTCCTAAATTAATTTATGATTGTATTGTTAATACTAGTTTATAACTACAATACATTATTGTTAAATCATATGCGATTTTATTGATTAAGTAAAATTACTGTAATTTTTATTAAAGTCAATTTAGTTTATTTAGGGATTACGTAAATTTTCTCATATCTTTTGTTTAAACAATATGTTACATAATGTTTAAGGGATTTTGCCGAAGTATGAGCAAAATTCTATGTTAGAACATCAGCTGTTTCTGACAGCAATTTTCAGATTACATAATTAACTTTATAAATTTAATAAAATCTGAAAAATAACAATGAACTTCTAAAGCAATTGAAAATTATTTGATAGCGTAAAATTTCCAAATATGGTCAACTCAAGAACAGAGCCAGATGTTTATATTGGAAAATTTTTAAACAATCGCTATTTAATAATAGATTTGATTGGTAAAGGTGGTATGGGACGGGTTTACTTAGCAGAAGATACAGCTAAGGGTGGTAAACAAGTCGCATTAAAAATTCTCATGCTAAGTTTGGCAAATCAACAGTTATCTCAACGCTTTGCCAGAGAAATTTTTATTGGCGCACAATTAGGACGTAAAAGCAAACATATTGTCAGAGTCTTGAGTTATGGAGTCACTGATGATAAAACTCCCTTTTATGTGATGGAGTATCTTCAAGGTAAAAACCTGAAGCAAATATTGAAAGCTCAAGCATTAACAATCGGAAAATTCTTAGATATTTCTTATCAAATTTGTTTGGGTTTAGAATGCGCTCACCAAGGTATTACCCTAAAAGGTGAGATTTATCCAATTGTACATAGAGATATCAAGCCTGAGAACATATTTCTGACCACAGATACCCAAAAAAATGAGCTTGTCAAAATTCTTGATTTTGGCATTGCTAAATTTTTGACAGAACGCAGTGGGATGACACTAACAGATTCTTTTATTGGCAGTTTACCCTACTGCTCTCCAGAACATATGGAAGGACGCAAATTACTTGATGTCCGTTCTGATATCTATAGTTTGGGAGTATTAATGTTTGAAATGTTAACAGCAAAACATCCATTTCAAACACAAAGTAACTCCTTTGGTAATTGGTATCAAGCTCATCGTTTTCAAACTCCACCTGCATTGACAGAAGTTGATACTCAATTAAAAATTCCGCAGGAATTACAAGAATTAGTGATGAATTGTTTAGCTAAAGAAGTAGGTGATCGCCCACAAAATATTCATCAAATATTACAAGTCCTAGAGCAATTTAAAAACAAAATTGAGACAAATGTTGGCAATAGTGATGTGTGGGAAAGCTTACCTACAGTACAGTTAGTACCTGTGACTTCCATCTCAGAAAAAGAATGTTTACAAAAAACATGGCCTAAAAATAAACCGATTCAGACAATTGGGTTTCCTCATCTACTACATACTACTCAAGGTATTATTCCTACATACTGGGCAATGTTACCTAAACAAGAAATTGTTAGCTTTTTAAGTAGAAATCATAGCACTGAATTTATGCAACAAATATCAGCTTATCCGATGATATTATGGGTAACAGTGTTATATGATTCCCAACTATCTCTAATTCGCTGGTTATCATCTTTTATAGATTTAAACGGAAATAAAGGACAAAAATTAGTCCAAACCCTGGCAGATACTGGATATTATCATTTACTATTTTTTGCCCTAGAAGAGCCTAATAATTGCGCTCATGTCATTACTTTAACACTCAATGCTAAACAGCGTCAGCAATTATTAAATTGCTTGAAGTTTACTCAAAATGCGCAAGGAACTGCATCAATTAAATCTGAAGAAGCTAAGGCTATACTCAGAGTAGAATATGAAAAAATTAAATTAGAAATCATGCAAAATTTAGTGGCTAACAAATCAATTGATAGATTTTATTTAAAAAATTGGTTGGCTCAAATAATTGAAAATTTTATGCAATTGTTTAGGTATAAAAACAATAAATGATTTTTATATATATTTTGAAGATAAGGGTGATATTAGAGGTTACATAAAGTGAATCAAAGTACATTTGCATCTCCAAAAAATACAGGACTGATTGTTAACCGTTATCAATTGAAGAAATTAATTGGTAGCGGTGGGATGGGGGAAGTTTTTTTAGCCACTGATATGCTTCTAGGAGGGACACCAGTTGCGATCAAATTTCTGACACAAACTGTATCTGATGCCAAAATTCAAAAAGACTTTCTTCGTGAAGCATTGATGAGTGCAGCCTTGAGCCAAAAAAGCCTCCATATTATCAGAGCTTACGATTATGGTGTCAGTGAGAAAGGGAAACCATTTTATGTCATGGAATATCTCAATGGTAAGAGTTTAAAAGACTTAACTCCCTTACCATTCCCTAGATTTTTAAATCTGACGCGTCAAATTTGTTTAGGTTTACAGTGCGCTCATGAAGGAATTCAAATTGATGGTAAGATTTGTCCTTTAGTTCATCGAGATATTAAACCAGCAAATATATTAGTTGTGCCAGATCCTATATTAGGTCAGTTAGTAAAGATTCTCGATTTTGGCATTGCAAAATTTTTAAATTATACAGCTACACTTAGCACTAACAAAGGATTTCATGGCACTTTACCCTACTCTTCGCCTGAGCAACTAGAAGGGGAAAAATCAGATAGTCGCTCTGATATTTATAGCTTGGGTGTGATGATGTTTGAGATGCTCACTGGTGTTAAACCTTGGCAGCCAGAAACAGATTTATTTGGTGCTTGGTATAAAGCTCATCACTTTGAAACCCCGCGAACAATAGCAGAAGTTAGCCCACAACTAAAAATACCACAAAAGATCAATAATTTAATTATGGCTTGTTTAGCTAAAAAAGCTAGCGATCGCCCCCAAGATGTTCGAGAAGTCTTGCAAGTCTTAGACAGCATAGAACAATCCCAATGTGCCAATATACCTATTATTTTAACCCCTAGAAGCACACCTCGAATTCCTCTGGATTCTCAATTCTTTTTAGCAGTCGAAAAAAACTTTCAACAATTTACTTGGCCTAAAAATAAACCTATACAAAAAATCGTTTTTCCCCAACTACTGACTACTACTCAGGGAACTGCGGTAACATTATTATTAATGTTGCCAGAAACAGAAATTCAACAGCAAAAAAATTCAAAACTAAACAACCGTTTTATTTTTGTTACATCACCCCATCCTATGCTGTTGTGGGTAACACTACTCTACGTTCAAGCATTTGGGGCTAAGTGGCTACCATGCTACCTAGATATGCAGAATCCCTACAACCGTCGTCTAGTGTCATTGTTAGCTGACCATGACAGTTATCCTCTGATGTGCTTTACCCTAGAACCACCCAACAAATGCACCCAAGTTCTTACAGGCCACATTGATATCAGCCAAAGGCAAAAGCTGAAAGTTTGGGTAGAACAAAGTCAAAAACTTCCCCCCACTACTCAACCCCAGTTGAGTAAAAATCTTCTCAAACAACAGTATAAGCAATTGCAGTCTCAGATGCTAGAGAAAATAGGTGATAGGTGATAGGTGACAGGGGACAGGGGACAGGGGACAGGGGACAGCAGGGGAAGAAAAATACTGCCCAATGCTCAATCATGAATAAAAAATTTACCAAATTTAGCTTGACAAATCCTTTTATCTTAGTCATAATAGGGAAGTTGCCAATTAAGGGACTGTAGTTCAATTGGTTAGAGCACCGCCCTGTCACGGCGGAAGTTGCGGGTTCGAGCCCCGTCAGTCCCGTTAAGATGTTTCAATTTATCAGTAACTAGTGCTGGGTTACATCCACTCGGAGTCAGCCGTCTTGAGTATAGAGTTCAAATTCTTACTCAGCATAAGCTAAACGCCGCGCTACCGCTAACACAACTCAGCACTTGTTATAGTAATCATTGCTTTGCGAAAGAGAGAACTATTGTGACTGTCAGAGTCCGAATTGCACCTAGTCCCACTGGGAATCTACATATTGGTACAGCTAGAACAGCTGTATTTAACTGGTTGTTTGCTCGTCACCACGGCGGGACGTTTATTTTGCGAATTGAAGATACAGACCTAGAGCGATCGCGTCCTGAATATACAGAAAATATTCTGGAAGGATTGCGCTGGTTGGGACTCAACTGGGATGAAGGGCCATTCTTTCAATCTCAACGTCTAGACCTGTACAAACAAGCAGTACAAAAACTCCTCGATCAAGGTTTAGCCTATCGCTGCTACACCACGTCCGAAGAACTCGAAGCCTTACGAGAAACGCAAAAAGCTAAAGGTGAAGCCCCTCGCTACGACAACCGCCATCGTCACCTCACGCCAGAACAAGAAGCGGAATTACAAGCCCAAGGGCGTAGTTTTGTGATTCGTTTTAAAATTGAGGATGGCCGGGAAATTGTCTGGAATGACCTAGTAAGGGACAAAATGGTCTGGCGCGGTAGTGATTTAGGTGGTGATATGGTCATCGCCCGCGCTTCTGAGGAAGGTATTGGTCAACCTCTATACAATTTTGTGGTTGTAGTGGATGACATTGATATGCAAATCAGTCATGTGATTCGAGGGGAAGACCACATCGCCAACACAGCCAAGCAGATTCTACTTTATGAAGCATTGGGGGGGAAAATTCCTGAATTTGCCCATACGCCCCTGATTTTAAACATGGAGGGACGGAAACTTTCCAAGCGGGATGGGGTGACATCCATCTCTGACTTTCAGCGAATGGGCTTTACATCGGCAGGTTTGGTTAACTACATGACCTTGTTGGGTTGGTCGCCACCAGATTCTACACAAGAAATATTTACATTAGAATCAGCCGCCAAAGAGTTTAGTTTTGAGCGCGTCAATAAAGCCGGGGCGAAATTTGACTGGGCAAAACTTGATTGGTTGAATAGTCAATATCTCCACAATATGTCAGTAGACCAGCTCACGGATTTAATTATCCCCTATTGGGAAGCGGCTGGATATCAACTTGATAGCGGACGAGACCGTGCTTGGTTAGAAAAGTTAGTAGGGTTACTTAGTGCTAGCTTGACGCGGTTAACCGATGCTGTAGACATGAGTAAACTGTTTTTTGGCGAGACAGTGGAATACAGCGAAGAGGGTAGCCAGCAATTACAGCAAGCAGGCTGTAGTGATGTTTTGCAAGGAATTATCACCGCCTTGGAAAATCAACCCCAACTTACAGAAGCTGTTGCCCAAGACATAATAAAACAAGTGGTGAAAGCCCAAAACGTCAAAAAAGGCTTAGTTATGCGATCGCTCCGCGCTGCGCTAACTGGAGACGTACACGGCCCCGACCTCATCCAATCTTGGTTACTCCTCAATCAGATTGGTTTAGACAAACCGCGTTTGCATCAGGCGAATTTAAGTAAAGGAGTTTAGGGGAGACAAGGGAGACAAGGGAGACAAGGGAGATTTTTACTGAGTTCCCAGTCCCCAGTCCCCAGTCCCCAGTTATTTAATTTTGAATTTTGAATTGATTTGTCCCCAATCCCTAAAATTCCATAGTCAATTCCTCTCAAACTGGGAACATAGGCTGTAAAATTCATGTCTTTCCAAACACTGAGATACTTATAGAATCACTATGTCGAAAACAACGCTAAATGAAGGGATTCGATTCTCTTTAATGATAGTTACGCTTGGCGTTATATCGGCACTGCCAAGCGGTGGCAAAGCCCAAGAAACCCCTCCCATATTTGGAGATATCACTATCAGTCAAAAATTTTCTCCAGACCCCCTCACAGTCCGGGGTATGAGTGGCGGCTTAGTCGCAGGAGACAAAATTGCTGGTATAGTTGACACCTCTACTGGGCCATGTACTGGATTTGTAGATAAAGCACCAGACCACACTATTAAATTAACCAATAAATTTGACTACCTAAAACTGCAAATACAAGCACCCCAAGACACTACTATCATTGTCAAAGGGCCTGGCGGGACTTGGTGCAACGACGATTTAGATGGCAAACATCCTGGCATAGTTGGTGAATGGCTACCTGGAGATTACCAAGTTTGGATCGGTTCTTACGACAAAGATAAATATTTTCCTTATACGTTACAAGTTACAGAAGTTAAGTAGGGAATTGGGAATGGGGCATGGGGAATTGGGAATTGTATTTTTCTCACCCTGCTCCCTTGCTCCCCCTGCTTTCTTGTCCCCTATCCCCAATCCCCTCCCATGATCGCCATGTTGTATTAGAATTAAGTTAAATTTAATTAAGATTCTTATCGGCATCTCAGATTTCACTTAAGCAGTTACAGCTTTGTGGTAATGCCTGATTAGATATCAAATTAAACAAAATGGAGTTATAAACATCCGTTTTACAACTATCTAGTGACGACGGTTGCTAGAAATAACTAAATGTAAATTGGCATCTAGAGGCAAATTAAAATGAAATTCTCTTGGAGAGTCCTCGTACTCTGGACATTGCCTGCTTTGGTAATTGGCTTTTTCTTTTGGCAAGGCGCGTTTGCAGGCAATCCTGCTGACATGAGCAGAAATGCTGCTAATACGCGCATGACCTATGGCCGCTTTCTGGAATACTTAGACGCTGGTCGCGTTAATAATGTCGATCTGTATGAAGGCGGCAGAACAGCGATTATTGAAGCCAGTGACCAAGATATCGAAAATCGTGTGCAACGCTGGCGGGTAGATTTGCCAATTAATGCGCCTGAGTTAATCAGTAAGCTTAAAGAAAAACAAGTTAGTTTTGATGCTCATCCCATGCGTAATGATGGGGCTATCTGGGGACTTTTAGGTAATCTGATTTTCCCAATCTTATTGATTACTGGATTGTTCTTTTTGTTCCGTCGCTCCAATAATATGCCTGGCGGCCCTGGTCAAGCCATGAACTTTGGTAAATCCAAAGCGCGTTTCCAAATGGAAGCCAAAACTGGGGTGAAATTTGATGATGTAGCTGGTATTGAAGAAGCTAAAGAAGAATTACAAGAAGTTGTTACCTTCTTAAAACAGCCAGAAAGATTTACAGCTGTTGGCGCACGCATTCCCAAAGGGGTGCTGTTGGTAGGCCCTCCAGGTACAGGTAAAACTTTACTAGCAAAAGCGATCGCTGGTGAAGCTGGTGTTCCTTTCTTCAGTATTTCCGGTTCGGAGTTTGTAGAAATGTTCGTGGGTGTGGGTGCTTCCCGCGTCCGTGACTTGTTCAAAAAAGCTAAAGATAACGCTCCTTGTATCATCTTCATCGATGAAATTGATGCTGTTGGTAGACAACGGGGTGCTGGTATCGGTGGCGGTAATGATGAGAGAGAACAAACTCTTAACCAGTTACTCACCGAGATGGATGGGTTTGAAGGTAACACAGGCATCATTATTATTGCTGCTACCAACCGTCCTGATGTATTAGATGCGGCTTTGTTGCGTCCTGGTCGATTTGACAGACAAGTCACCGTTGATGCTCCAGACATTAAAGGACGCTTGGAAATCCTACAAGTCCACGCTCGTAACAAGAAACTTGACCCCAGCGTATCATTAGAAGCGATCGCGCGTCGCACACCAGGATTCACTGGTGCAGATTTAGCCAACCTGCTGAATGAAGCCGCTATTCTCACCGCTAGAAGGCGCAAAGAAGGCATTACCCTGGGTGAGATTGACGATGCAGTAGATAGGGTTGTCGCCGGGATGGAAGGTACACCATTGGTAGACAGCAAGAGCAAACGCTTGATTGCTTACCATGAAGTCGGACACGCCTTGGTAGGGACTTTATTAAAAGACCATGACCAAGTGCAGAAAGTCACCTTGATTCCTCGTGGACAAGCACAAGGTTTAACTTGGTTTACCCCCAACGAAGAACAAGGCTTAATTTCTCGTTCTCAACTCAAAGCCAGAATTACCGGTGCTTTGGGTGGTCGTGCAGCCGAATACATAATTTTCGGTGCGGCGGAAGTGACCACGGGTGCAGGCGGTGACTTACAACAAGTAACTGGTATGGCTCGCCAAATGGTGACACGCTTCGGGATGTCTAATTTAGGCCCTCTATCCTTGGAAAGCCAACAAGGGGAAGTTTTCCTAGGTCGTGACTGGATGACCCGTTCTGATTATTCCGAATCAATTGCGGCTCGGATTGATTCTCAAGTGCGGGAAATTGTTGAACAGTGCTATGAAAACGCTAAGAAGATTATGCGGGAAAATCGCGCTGTTACCGATCGCCTAGTTGATTTGCTGATTGAAAAAGAAACCATTGACGGTGATGAGTTCCGTCAAATTGTCGCTGAGTACACTGATGTACCTGAAAAAGTCCAGTTTGTTCCACAACTGTAGTTATTAAATCAGTAAACAGTTATCAGGCTTTCTTCTGCTGATAACTGTTTACTGCTCACTGATAACTTTGAACGGGGATAGTCAAACTACCCCCGTTTTTTTATTGACCCTATCTCAAAGGGGTATATATATCTTCAGAGTCGGCATTGAGATAAGGACATTGCAATTCAATATTTAATGCAGAGAACTGTTGCAAAATAGATGTCATCTTACCTGATGGTGTATTAATACCTTGCTGCCAAGCTGCTAGCAAACCATTAGCAACAATTTGACATCGGTGTGTACCGAAACTCTCATTTTCAGTAAATCTATGCTTTGGTTCTTCGGCGATCGCTAAACCTGGTGCTATGGGCTTAGTAAATAGGGGTACTTGCTCCCGAAAATGGGCTTCATGCTTTCTATAGAGCGTCTCTAAGACTGGATGAACCTGTTCATAACTATTTTTGTCAAAATACAGGACGGCTGAGTCATAACGCTCATAATCGGCAGGGTTATATAAAGCTTTAAAGGTAAATTCTAGAGATATCGCATTAAGTTGTGTTGTCAAACTATCCATGACTGCAACTGCACCATCTGGAGTGACATTAAAGTAGACACGCACCAGAGTTTGACCCTGTGTTTGATGATGTCGTGATGCACCTGCATCAGCAACTGCCATATAAAACCCGCTTTGCACGAGGTTTTTAGGTAATTTGATAGAAATTAAATTCCCTAAGTTAACAGGTGTTTGCAGTGCATCTTGTTCTACATACAATGTTAAACCATCTCGATGAACTGCTATAGCACCGTCTATTTCTTCTCTGACTACCAGCCAAGCATGACTCCAGTAGCCTTGACCTCTATTATTTTCATGTAGGCGATCATAAAAAGCTAAGTCTACACCTAAAAAGGTGTTGTTCTCTAGATTTTGGTTGACTGCTAAATTAGATATCTCTGCATCTGATGCCAAAACACTTTTTAAAGAGCCATTGTAATAGATGCCGTAGAGAAAACTACGCAACTGCTGACTCAAATACTTATTCTGTAAATCTGATGATAATTTTTCAAAGCGGGAGACTGAAGACTCCGGTAATTCTAGGGGTTTATAGTTGGGATGCTTAATACAATACTGGGATTGGATTTCAACATTATGAATGATGTCTTGCAATGATAGTTGCAGTGATTCTGAGATATCTGACAATTGGACAGAATCTAATAATTGCATAGATATTGACCTGTGAATGAGGAGATAGACAAAAAATTGTAGGTTGAGTTAAGCGATAGATAAACTCTCAGGATGGAAATCTGTTGCTTCCACGCCAAAAATTGTGGGGATAGATGCTTCTGGACGACACAACAAACTCTTGGCGACTTGCAGCATACAAATACCGACATTCCCAAAGGTTTTTTCATACTGGAGTCGAGCTTGAATAGCGGTAATTAAGGCTAAACCACAAAATTGCATCACCCGTTGTAAGAAATCGGGACGATGTTCTAGGATTTCTGGAAAATGAGTTAAGTAAGCAGTTACCAACTCTCGCAATGAAGGTTGGAGAACATACAAGGGTGTAGCTGCTAGACGTAAAGACTCATCAATGGTGATAGATTTGCCTGTCACCATGCTGTATAACCACATTTGCAGGTAGCTGGCGATGACTGTTCCCAAATCATTAGCGGGATCTCCCCAGTTACCACGTTCCCAGTCAATCAAGCGGATAATTTTCTCCTCAGGGGCGGCTTCCCAATCTAGGGAAACTAGAATATTGTTTAGCTTGAGATCATTATGGGTGAGACAACACGGAGTTAAGGAATTAATTAATTCTGCGATCGCCTGACCTAAACTGTCATAACGTTGATATAAGGCAAAAAATCTCAGCCCATCAGCAGGAACTTTACCAAATATTTCTGGAGTTAGTCTATCTAATCCACGATTGAGATTAGACTTTCTTTGGTGAGTAGTATTATCAATAGTATGTTGGAAAAACTCTCGATAACCTTCATTGTTAATTGAGACGCGATGAATTGAGGCTAAAGTATGGCCAACTGCTCTGGCAATTTTAATGGGAAATAAATTCAGATTTTCTTTAGCATAAAAATCCATTAAATCTCGATAATTATCAAGATAATTGAAAATAAGAATAGAATTTTCCCAACTAAAATGTACTACCTCTGATAAATTGGCACGGATGTAGCTAAGTTCCGGAAAATGCCGTAAAAAATCATGAATCTGCCATTCCAGCAAAAACTCGCCAGCCGTTTTTCCTTCTGGGTTATGGCGTTCTTGCTTAACCAGCAGTTTCCTCCCTTCTGGAAAGTTAATTAGTAGATTAAAGTTTTTGGCTGCCTTTAGTTCAACTTTGCTGAATGACTGTTCATCAGGAGTACACAGTTTAAGAGAATTTAGATATTCAAATACATTTTGAGAACTGAGGATAAATGGTGGCATAGTCTTAGATGATTGACAACATTAATAACAATTCATGTTAAGAATAATATTGAATCTATATTAGATAATTTAGGAGAATATTCAAGATAGTTGATAGGATTAATACTGATATAGTTCATTTTGTGCTAGAAACAATATATGATTTTACTAATTCTACAATGCTATCAATTGCCAATATTATGACTACAAACTCAAAAATCGTTTCTGTAAATTGCGATATCTTGTTAAGATCATATTTATCACCACCATATATTAATTTAGAATCCTCCTCATCTAGATCAGTCAGAAAATTTTCTGAATCAGTAGAGTACAATTCATAAATAATGATTCTTGCCATTTTCTGTATGCCTAAAAAAATGTTTCTTACTTAATGAAAGATAAATTTTAAAACTGCATATATACTCAAGCTTAATTAGAAAATAATATTCAGAATTATAGATATTCAAATTTGTGTTGAATAAGATGCAGGCGATTAAACTTTACATCGCTTAATCGCTCATGCCACAATTGCACTAGAGCTATTTAGCTCAGTAGTCACTTAGCAAGGAATTGAAAATTAGTAGTAACCACCATCAGCAGAACTAAAAGACCTAGCTAAATGTCCAATGCCATCAATACCATAGGTGATAACGCCAAACTCAAATCCTTTCACAGCCAAGTCTAAAA
>NZ_CAWUDL010000087.1:0-23610 GCF_963920945.1 Anabaena sp. CCY 9402-a | reverse complement strand
AGTTTATTAAACTGGCATTTTACTATTAATTCTCCATAAAAGTAACCGAAGAACCTCAAGAGTTTTAGCGTTAGCATAAACTCATATATCAAAATTTGAATTTGACTTTTTAGAGGAAATTTCACTTTTCCTCTAGATAAATATACTTTTATAGACTCGAATCTTGAGTTATTTTAGTGTTGATAAATAATGATTTAGCATCAGATAAGCTAAATCATATTCTTCAGAGATAATTCATTTGTTTTATTTATCATCTTATCGATTTTTGCAATTATCTATGTCATTTTGAAATCTCTCTTAGATTTTATTAGTAAATAAGGTGCGTTTCTCCTACTTTCATATGTGATTGGTTGCGGAAATAAACTGGCCAATTTTGAGAGTTTCACCTGACGATGAGCTTGTATCAATAACAACAATATCTCTAGTGTTAGATACTGCTGTTCACTCAAATGCTTTCGGAAGATAGTTTGATATGATTGTGGTAACATTTTGTTTTTTTGGGGGGCTTATTTCCCCCTATTTTTTACCACTTTATTCTCTCAAATTATTGCTACGTCTCATCTTGACCTGCGTTGTCACCAGTTAAGCCCTAAACCTAACCTGCACGCTGCTCTGTTAGCACTTGATAAGCATAATTGAAATCATCGGTACTAATTTTGATGTCCGTGGGATCTGTCAGACCTTCAGAGCGAAAACGGCGGATGGCCTCTACAGCAGCTTGATTGCTGAGTAAAGTTAAATCTGCACCATTCCAGTCTTTGGTCATCTCTGCCCAATATGCCAAATCCACATCTTGCAGTGGTCGTCCTTGACAATGGACTTGCAGAATCGCCAATCGACTGGCTAAATCTGGTAAATCTACCTTCATCTGTAAATCTAAGCGTCCGGCGCGTAGTAAAGCTGGGTCAAGGGCATCAGGTCGATTGGTTGCTCCAATTACTAAGATGGTGCTTCCTACCTCTATTCCGTCCAACTCTGTTAGCAATTGTCCGACGACGCGATCGTTTACTCCCGAATCACCAGTGAAACTACCCCGTGCTGGGGCTAAGGTATCAATTTCATCAATAAATACTACGCAAGGTTCGGCTTGACGCGCCTTCGCAAATAATTCTCGCACCGCCTGTTCACTCGCACCTACCCAACGGCTGAGTAATTCCGGGCCGTTCACACCAATAAAATTCGCTCTGGCTTGGGAAGCAACAGCTTTGGCTAGTAAAGTTTTGCCTGTTCCTGGAGGTCCCCACAACAAGATACCCTTGGGTGCTAGGGCTTTAGTTTGCAGGTAAAGTTCTGGATACAGTAACGCCCCTTCCACTGATTCCCGTAGGGTTTGCTTAATGTTATCCAAACCGCCAATGTCTTCCCAAGCAATGTGGGGAACTTCTACTTCCACACTCCGCAGGACGGCTGGTTTGATTTCCTTGAGAGCTTGTAAAAAGTCGGCTTGACTAACCGTCATATTCTCTGGAATGTCTCCTTCAATCGAAGGAATTTGACGACGGAGGGCAGTGTAGGCAGCCTTTTGACAGACAGCTTTCAAGTCAGCCCCTACAAATCCTACCGCCCGTTCTGCGATCGCATCCAGGTCAACGGTATCTTCCAAAGGCATAGCACGGCTGAGAATTTGCAGAATTTCTCTGCGTCCTTTCATGTCTGGGACACGAAACTGCACTTCCCGGTCAAATCTTCCTGGACGACGCAAAGCCGGGTCAAGATGTTCGGGACGGTTCGTAGCAGCCAGCACAATCACACCTTGACTGTGAGAGAAACCATCCATCAAGCTCAATAGTTGGGCTACCAGGCGTTTTTCTACTTCGCCTTCCACCGCACTCCGGTCTGGGGCTAAACTATCAATTTCATCAATAAAGATAATACAGGGAGCATTCTTAGCGGCTTTCTCAAAAATACCCCGCAGTCTTTGTTCCGCTTCCCCGTAATATTTGCTGATAACTTCTGGCCCCACCAAGGCAATGTAATTAACGCCCAGTTCTTCAGCCAAAGCCCGCGCCGTCAGGGTTTTACCAGTTCCAGGAGGGCCAACTAATAGTACACCCCTTGTAGCTTCCAGTCCCAATTTCGCCAGCAAATCAGGACGTTTTAAGGGGATAGCAATCAGTTCTTTCAGTTCTCTGAGAATTTCACCCAATCCCCCCACATCTTTTAAAGCATCACCAGAGGTTGCAGCAGGTGGTGGCACAACCTCAGCGTCTCCCCCACCACCACCATTAGGATTAGGAGAAGGTTGAGTGCGGATACGGCTTGTGCCAATATCGTTACCCATATTATTAGGACGTGGTATACCCCCACCACGGGGAATACTACTCATCGAACGGGAGTTAATCTGCACATCAGTCTTAATTTCTCCCTTCTCAATTTTATCTTCTAAAGTTTTTACTAACTCTAATAATTGCTCAAATCCCTTGAATAATTCACTCATTTTTTCCTATCCCTTTGCGCCTGGTGCGCCTCTGCGTGAGCTTTTAAAATTTCTATTAATCAACATCAAAAATTTATACAATCAGTTGATTTTTAAACTATATTTGCCGTTAACTTCTCAACTTCAAATAAAAGATTTGCTGCTCCTTGAATCCGCGCGATCGGTTCAACAGAGCGAGGTAATCCGGGTAAGCGAATAATTGTTTGTTCTGGAAATAAACTGCCATCAATTTCCACCTCTTGACTGTAGCGATTCTGCACCACATAACGCTGATGAACACCCATTTTTTTGAGAGATTCTGTTAAACGTATGTGTTCAGATATAATTGCCGCTTCCGACTGAATAACACCAATGAATTGAGTATGTTGGGAATTTTTTAGTTTCTTTTGTGCTTGTACAACTTGTTGGCGTAAGTGCCGCAATCGCCCAATAAAATCAACTCTACCCAAAACATCTTGATATTTTATCCACAGCTTAAATATCCAAGATAACCAATCCCCTAAAGCTGATGGCATCTCTAAAAAACTCAGCAGATGACCCGTTGGGGCTGTATCTAAAATAATTAAATCTTGCTGGTTACTATCTAATAAATCCATCACAGTCACCAGGGATAATATCTCATCGATTCCCGGTAAAGCCTGAGACATAATTTGCCGCCACGCCTCTGGAACGTAGGCAACATTTACTGTTGTATCTGTTTGTGAACCTTCGCCGCTAATCATATCTGCTAATTCCCACAGATAATCTGAGCGGAATTGTTCTAAAACTCTATTAGCATCAATTTCTTGCCCACTCAAATTAGATGCTAGAGACATAGGTTCATGACCAAACTCTTTACCAAAAGCATCGCCTAGAGAATGGGCTGGATCTATTGAAATTACCCGGACTCTTTTCTGGGGATGTTGTTGAGCAGAAGCCCAAGCGATCGCAGCTGCTACTGTTGTTTTTCCTACCCCTCCTTTACCCCCAACAATAATTAATTGACATCCTTCATTTAAAAAATCATTGAAGCTAGGTAAAACTTTATTCGGCCATTGAATCGTCGGTGGTGGAGCAAGTTCCACACTTTCAATTGTTTGAATTTGGGATGCTAAAGCATCTAAAGATACCCCACCCAAGGGTTCTACTCTCTGTTGAGGAACGATGAAAACAGGTTGGTTAGCAACAAGTTCTAAATATTTTTTAATGAGATTTTGCTGTTCAGCATAACGGTCTACTTCTATATCTGCATTTGTCAACACTCGATTGATAAATAAACCAGCATAAGGAACTTCTAGGGTTTCTAAACTATTGATGAACCGTTCAGTTTCTAAGAAACACATAGGTTCAGAAATACCCACTACTAAGCAACCAGTAAATGTTTCATCTTGCAGTAAACGTCTACCTTCTGCTAGTTGGGTTTTCATTTCTACCAAAAAGTTATCAACTTCATCAGCCGTATAACTACCTCTAAAAGTTTTGGTGATGACCCGATGCTTTTCTTGGAACAATTCTAAAGAATTTAAAATAACATCTAAGAAATCTTTTAAGCGCAATAAATTTAATGTATGCCCAGAAGGGGCCATGTCTACGACTACACGATCTACTTCTTTTTCTGCTAGCAGGCGTTGAATTTCTAGCAACCCCATTAATTCATTTAAGCCAGGCCAGTCTAAATCCCAAACTGGTGCTAAATCGTCTCCATCTGCTAAACTACCTCGCTCAACCAGTAATTCTAAAAAGTAGCTATATTTGGCTTTAAATTCCAACAACAGCTTTTGAGCATCCAATGCTTGAATGATCAAATTAGGTAAATCAGCTAATGGTGAGGCAATATCGTTAACTTCTGAGAGCAATACATCTCCTAAAGAATGAGCCGGGTCTGTAGAAATTAACCGAATCTTTTCTTGAGGAAACCTTCTCGCCCAATCACGAGCAAAACTGCAAGAGATGGTGGTTTTACCAACTCCACCTTTGCCGCTAAACATAACTAAATTTAGTGAATCGTAGTGGTTCATAATAAACTTAATAATTAAATAAAGTGATAAGGGGGAAGGGGTTCACCCAAAATTAAATTCCAGTGTTGGCAATATTGTTGCCAAGATAAAACCTGTTCTAAAAGTAAGGCTTTATCATAACGACTGACTAAAAGATAAACCCTTAATTCTTCTGCCTGTTGTTGAAATATCACAGATGATTGATAAATTTCTGTGATGAGATTAATCAAGCTATCTTTTTCCTCATTTTGGGCGATACTAAAGCTTTTTTGAGTTTCATAGTGTAGTTTTTTAGCTAAAAAATAATCTCTACCGCTTCCCACAGATACTTTTGCTGGCTCTGCAAACACTTGGGGAATGAGTTTTAAAGTATATTCATTTTTATCTTGAATATCTTCTAGTTTTTCTAGATATTCTTGAGCATGAGCTTCTAGATGATTGAGCAAGCTTTCTTGGGAAGTAAAATTAGTGCCGAAACGCAAAGGTAAAATTGTAGTTTGGCGAAATAGTTCACAAACAACGCGATCGTGATTTAAAACCATTTTGATGACTTGATCATCATTATTTTGGTATGAATCTAAAGATATTTCCGGTTCAACAACGGCTGAGATATTCGTACCATTAATCAACACTACCTGACTAATATTACCCTGGGGCAAGTTTAAAGAAAATTCAGGATTTTTGATAAAAGCGTAAGTGTAAAAATTCTGCGATCGCATGATACTAACCTAACAAAAGTATTTAAGTTTTTAACTCTATTAACCAGATGTATATCTGGGCATCAAACTCAAGAAATCTGATTCTAATTAAAATCTTTACATTATAAAAATCTTAGTTATAATGCTATCAATTATCCAGGTATTTCTAATGAAGAAAATACGTAATCGCGGAGCAATCAGACCTAAGATTACTACAATGCCTCGGAGTAAATCTGAGTCATCTCACCAATTAGAACTTTATAAATTAGTTACAGAACAGCAACGAATTAAGCAAGAGTTGGAGTTTATTGAGCAGCGTACTGTGCTACTGAAACAACGCTTGATCACACTCAAGATCCAGATAGAAGATACGGAAAAAAGTATTCATCATTTACGTAGTCCTGAGTCACACGTGCCTATTATTATAGCGCGGACAAAAATAGTGTTTGAACCCAATACTTACCAAGCTTTTGATATTGAATATTAAGCTTTTAAAATTTGCTTAATTAAACAATATAACAACAACTATTAACCCACATTTGCGGGTTAATAGTTTAACTCATATCTTCCATCATTCTCAATAACCGTAGGGTGAGCAATGCCAATAACATAAAAATTGGTGTTTCATGACACTAAAAGCATTGACAAATTGACAACTAATATATCTTGCTTCTAAATAATGAATCACCTTAAGGCGATAAGACTAGATTTTCATTATCTTCGTATTCTGCTATAAACTGGGGTTGCTCTTGGTAAATGTCATTCACTTCAGATTCTGATATAAACACAGGTTGTATTACAAAATCATCATTTTCTTCTTGTTCTGCTTCTAATTCCGTCTCCAGACGCAGTTCCTCTTCCAAAGCTTGAATTTTTAAAAGAAGTTCTTCTTCTTTTTCATCAAATTCATCTTCTGGAATTTCGCCCATGTCAAATGATAATTGCAGGCTTAATAATTGTTTATGCAGATTTTCTTGAGCATCAAATTCTGTATTAGTCCGCTCTTGAATTTGTTCTCCAATCCACATCAGTCCACTAATTGGCCCCATCACTGGAAGTAGTAATATTTTTCCAAGCATAATTATCAACTCCTATTCAGAAATTTGAGCAAATGTATAGGGTGCAGTAAAGTTGTTGTAGCGAATGCGTAAGCGTTCAGTAAAGTTTTGATCAATTGCTTCGACTCGTTCACTAAATAGAGATTCGTTTTCCCAAGGAATCAGAAAAGCAGCATTGTAAATCATCTCTTCTGTCATCGGGTCACTTTCTATCACCTCACTTGCTAGAGGTTTTAGCTCATTAAAGAAGGCTTGAATTACAGAGTCCTTGCGAGCAGCTAAATTACTTTCAATTAATTGGCCAATATGAATTATCTCCTCCATGCTTAATGTCTTCCCTTCCATTTGGTCACGCTGCTGCTTCAAGTCTGGATTAGACTCCATCATTGCTTGTAATTCAGCCTTGGTATCCCAAAAAATCTTGACGCTTACTTCTCGTGTCCCGTTCAATTTTTGAAATAATTCTTGCAATTTATCCTTATAGGGTTGGATTAGTTGTGTAATTACTGTGTCCCAATTTTTCACCACTAACCCAAACCGCAAAGGAAGAAGAGTTCGGAATCCTTCTTGCATTGCTTCTTCTAGGACTTTTTCATGGCTGATTAAATTCCGACGAGAAGCTAAATATTTTTCTTTTTTTGCCTCTGAATATAAAAAAGTAAATCCATCAATGACCTGACTATAAACAGGTTGAGCATCCAATCCTTGAATAGCAAGTTCTTCGGGGATTGAATCAGAAAAAATGCCGTATAGATAAAAACCGCAATCCATGATTATGAAAAATACTTATGTTAATTACATTGGTTGCGAAGTCAAAACTAATCGCAACTTCGCATGAATAAGATTGATTTGAGCTAGACCTAAATCTATTTCACCGTCTACAACAATTCCCGTATTTAAAAGACGGTCTAGTAGTTCTAGGACTGAAGGTTGAGTTCCCGGCTGACCAGGATAATAAGAGCCAGGTGAAGGTAGAAGAGTCCCAACATCTCCTAAATTTATATTCAAGTCTGCTGGGTCAATCTCAAAAATCTGACACAAATTTAAAACTTGTTCCTCTAACTTTTGCAAGCTTTCTGCTGCTCGCTCCAATTCAGATTCACTCAGACATTCCTGTTCCATGCGCCGAATTACTTGTGCTTCCATCAGCTGACGTACAAGTTCTACTACAGTTAACAGTAAAGGAACTAAACCCGCCTGGCTGTTAGCTTTAGAAGTGGTAGGTGGCAAGTTGGAAGAATTTTCAACTGGAGTACAAACCATGTGCTGAGTGCTGAGTTATGAGTTATGTTAGCGGTAGCACGGCGTTTAGCCGATGATGAGTTATGAGTCTAGATGTCCACTTGGGAATCATTTACTAATTGGTCATTTGCCTCGTTTATTGGCTGGCAATTATTTTCAGGATTAACTGCTAATGTAACTGCCTCTTTTACATTGGCAGATGTGAGTAAACGTAACTGTGTTTCTAAACTTTCTAGCCGTTGATGAAGTTGCTGGTTTTCCTCAATTAAATGTTGAGATTTGCTACTGAGATAGGGGTCATTTTCCCACCAATTGATACCCATCTCACGCGCTTTATCAACGGAAGAAATTAACAGGCGAATGCGGATATGTATCAGTTCAGTTGAGGCAATAGATATAGAAATATCACCAGCAATCACAATTCCTTTATCTAAAACCCGTTCGAGAATATCTGCTAAGGTAGAACCTTGCGTAGATGTGGGCATAACTCGACTGGAGTTAGTTTGAGGACGTGTTGGCTGTAATGGGGTAGTAGTCACGATTAATTCGACTCTTCAATGGTATTTTTGTGAATCACTAAGCCTTGCTGCTTGAAAGGCGCAGGATTTTTTTCAATTGGCTGTTGCAAAACATCAGGATGTCTATGATTTAAGGAAGAATCATCCGCTACTACGTCATCTGAGGCGACGCTATGATGCGATTCCTCTATTGCTTGTATATGTAAGTGATTGAGTAATTCTAAGAAAATTGTGGTAGCTTCGCTAGCAGACCAATTGGTGCGATTGAATAGCACATCTGCACAAATTTCTCGAAAATCTGTATTTTCTGGTAATACTAAAATATTGTGTTCCGCACATACTTTAGCAATCATCAAACAAGAGCGCAAACCGGAAGTCTTTTCTGCACCTGTACCCAGGCGGAATGCTCTAACTAACCGCACTATTAACTGAGCATCATCTCTAGAAATGCTAGTTTTATGAACCAATATCTCCGTTTGAGTTAGCTCATCCGGTTCTGGCATATTAATCGTTACTAACCTATCCATTAAAGCGTCCTGAGTCGAGTGGACTCCGCAGTATTCTTCTGGATTGGAGGTAAAAATCGCCCGAAATTCGGGATTAACGTGGAGGTATTCTGGCTGATTGCTGCTGGGAGGAAGGGTGAGAATTTTTTCTTCTAAAGCTGATAACAAGACGTTATTAACTTCAGGTCTAGAACGATTAAATTCGTCATAGACTAAGGTAAAACCTTCTCGACAAGCTAAAGTCAATCTAGAATCAACCCAGGTTTGTTTAAATTCGTCTTCGACTTTTAGAACACTGTGAATGTAATTGTCCGTTAACTTTTTATGGGTGTAACCCGATTCACTGCCAATCAAATCAGAGCTTTTAAATTCGTCATCTCCGAAAAGCAACATGATTGGCCTATCTAAACAGTTAGCCAAGTGCATGGCTAAGGTTGTTTTACCTGCACCGGCTGGGCCGCGTAAGTGAATAGCAAACCCTGATGTAAGATAACGCAATGCCCGAATTGCTACCTGCTCAATTGCTGGTGTGACTACAAATTGACCAGGGCGAACACGAAGCACAGCTCTTTTCTTATGATTTGCGGTGATAGTCATAAATTACGATGAAGAGAAATAGTATTTCCAGAAAAAAACGAAAAATAATTTGAAGAATAAACTTTAAAGTTTAATTAACTCCTTGCGTTCAATTCCGTCATAGCGTAAGATATCTAAAGTTTTACATTAAAACTCATTGTTGAATTTGCCCCCTGGTCTGACCAGTTTTGAAACTGTAAGATTAGGGGGTTTTACTATTTAGTCCGGTCAACAAATTAACTCCATTGTTTGGGATTGTTGACTTACTACTAAAATGTGCCAAAAACGCTAGTAAACAAATCTTGCCGGAATTGGCGCAGATTCTGCCTTTGTGCTGTAGCTTGTTCTGTTCTGTCCTTTGCCGTTTCTGCTAAAAATTCGTGGGTTGTTTGCTCCAGATTTTTGTGAAACTGATGCAAAAACTTCGATTGAGCTTGAGCTTGAGCAACCCTTGCTTTAGCTGTTTCAGCTAGAAAATCTTGAGTTGTGTATTCAAGTTCTTCGTGAAACATATGCAGTTCTTGCGCTTGCATTTTAGCTTGCTCTTGTCTGTTTGCTGTTGTAGTGGACAAAAATTGATGAGTGTCTCTACATAGTTGAGCTACTTCCTCAGCTATTGACTGATGCTCTTGCCGGATTCTTTGCATTAAAGCCGTCATGAGGTTCTCCGGAATATTATTAAAAGCGTGAATTAACCACATTCACTGGATAATTGATATACAGCAAATGCAGTTTAAAGAATGTCTGCTTTTTTCGTTTTCTCTTTTGATAACTCAGGAGCAACGAATAAAAGCAGAATATATATCAGAATTACAAACTCATTAATACTGATTTTCTGGAAGCTACTTAATATTTAAGCAGGCATTGCGGCGGATTGAGTTAGACCTACAGCTTCTGCATATTTCAGGTAGGTTTCAACAGATGCGATAACGATGCGAGCTTCAATCGCCAGCAATTCAATACCAACTAGTGAAACACGTACCCAAGCATCTACAACGATACCTTTATCTAAGATACGGTCAATAACTTCAGCCAAGCTTGAGGAAGAATTGGTTTTTTCGACTGCCATATTTTTAAACTTTAACTCATTGTTGATTTTTAGTATTGGCTAGGCATTTGCTTTAGCTATTTACTGCATTCATATTAGGCATGGCTCTTCGGTAATGTAAAGAGTTTGACAGGAGGAAAAGTGTAAAGAAATGCAAAAATACCAACGATGTAACAAAAAAACAGCAGTTTATTGTTTGAATTGTATACGTTTAAAATGTTTTTGTATTAAAAATGTAAGCTTTAATGTTGCATTTTGTTTTTTTTGTTGATTTTAATGTATTATTTGCTGTCTAAAGATATATTACATCTTCCTTAAAAAGGAATGAATAAACTTAAGTAATAATACGGTTACTAAAGCTTTGGGAAGATAACATAGGATATTTTTAGCAATCATCTTTGTAAAAAATCATGTCTACAGAAGCTACTTCTGATCCAATACGGAAGGGCGCATTAGCGGGACTAATTGCTGCTTTGGTGGATCAAGGACATCCACCTCAATATGCTCAAGTGATGGCGACTTCCATTATTTTTCAGACAGACCTAGATTTAAGGAATGCCCAAATTGCTAGTTTGTTAAATTGGCTGAAGCAGGAAAATGAGAATATATATACATCTGCCCTAACTGTAGTAGAAAAAACACGTGAGGAATTTGAGCGTCGCGTTCAACAAGGTTGAACTGATCTACTCTCTTGAGGAATCGGATGGTATTTTGAAGAAGAATTCAGCCGTCAATTATGATGGCTGAATTTTTTCTTGATGACTGAAAACAATGTACAAAATCCTCTCCAAAGAAATCGCCTCTATGTACACACGCGACGGTGTACGCCTCGACGCAGATATCTATTGCCCTGATGAGGAAGGTGAGTTTCCTGTATTATTAATGCGACAACCCTATGGTAGAGCGATCGCGTCTACGGTGGTTTATGCTCATCCTAGTTGGTACGCTGCCCAGGGTTACATTGTAGTGATTCAAGATGTGCGGGGGCGGGGTACTTCGGAGGGTGAGTTTAAGTTATTCGCCAATGAAATCGCTGATGGTGCAGATAGCGTTAATTGGGCTGCAAGTCTACCGAGGAGTAATGGCCAGGTGGGAATGTATGGCTTTTCTTATCAGGGGATGACTCAATTGTACGCTGCGATCGCTAAACCACCAGCCCTAAAAACTATTTGCCCAGCGATGATTGGCTATGATTTATATACAGATTGGGCTTATGAAGGTGGTGCATTCTGTTTGCAAACAAATTTAGCTTGGGCGATACAATTAGCCACAGAAACTGCACGGTTACGAGGTGATCAATCAACATATCAAGCTTTACTTACAGCCTCGCGCAATCTCCCGGTAAATCATCCCGAAATTCTGCAAAAACTTGCACCAGAATCTTTTTATCACGATTGGGTAGCCCATCCGCAACCCGATATTTATTGGCAAGAACTGTCACCCAAAAGCCACTTCCAAAGCGTTGATTTGCCGATGTTTCATATTGGCGGATGGTTTGATACTTATCTGCGCGGTACATTGCACCTATACAAAGATATGGTAGTCCGCGCTAATACTCCCCAACATTTAATAATTGGCCCTTGGGCGCATTTACCCTGGGGACGCAAAGTTGGTGCGGCTGATTTTAGTAAGTTAGCCACTAGCCCAATAGATCAAATGCAGATTCGTTGGTTTAATCAATTTCTCAAAGGTGTAGACACAGGTTTATTAGATGAGTCTCCTGTATGCCTGTTTGAAATGGGTAGTAATATTTGGC
Source organism: Anabaena sp. CCY 9402-a (assembly GCF_963920945.1). Lineage (NCBI taxonomy): Bacteria > Bacillati > Cyanobacteriota > Cyanophyceae > Nostocales > Nostocaceae > Anabaena > Anabaena sp. CCY 9402-a. The sequence continues at coordinate 11,795 of NZ_CAWUDL010000087.1, read as the reverse complement.
AAGATTTGTCCAGTTTACCTAAACCAAATCAGAAATCTTACTTTTTGTCAACTACCGGACTAGCCAGCATCAGAGAAGATGCCGGAATCCTTATACCCAGTCATCAATACCCAATCCCCAGTCCCCAAGACATACTAGTCCACGATCCTTGGCGACCAGTGCCAGCGATAGGTGGTCATGCAGCAATGCCGGCGGGTGTGTTTGAGCGATCGCAAATTGATTGCCGTTCTGATGTGTTAACTTACACTAGTGAACCTTTAACCGCAGATTTATCTCTAGTTGGGGAAGTATTAGTAGAAATATGCTGTCAATCTGACCAAGATAGTTATGATTTGTGTGCTGTACTTTCCCAGGTATATCCTGATGGGAGCGTGTACAACGTGACGCAAGGTTATTTACATTGCCAAGACGGTACAAACAAGGTTACTAGAAATATACAATTGCAACCGATATGTATAAGAATAGCAAAAGGTAATTGTTTGCGTTTGAGTTTGAGTTTAGCTTGTTACCCAGCCTATGCAATGAACTCTGGGAATGGGGCTGTTTTAAGCAGTATCCGTTTAATGAATGCTCAGATTATAACCCTGAGTGTTAGTTGTGATAGTTCTCAGGTTTTTTTGCCGATAATTAGTTAGGTTTGTAGAGAAACGCTGAATTTTTTCAGCTTGACTTTACACAAGCGGGATTACAACGGTATCAACTTTTATTAATTGTTTATGATCCTGTAAATGAGGTAATTGTGCAATGGATAAATTAGCCAAGTATCGGGAGTATGTGCAGAGTTTATTAACTCATTATGCTAATGAAGATGTAGCTGATAGTGAGGTAGAAGTCCAATTGATTTTTGATGAAAAACGCGACCATTATCAGTGGATGAACGTGGGATGGGAAGGTTTAAAGCGTGTTTATAGATGTATCATTCATTTTGATATTAAAGATGGAAAAATCTGGCTTCAGCAAAATTTAACTGATCAAAATCCGGCAGAAGAGCTGGTTGCAATGGGAGTTCCACGAGAGGATATTGTTTTGGGTTTGCAACCTGTTTATAAACGACAGTATACAGAATATGGTGTTGCGTAGATTGGTGATGGTGGAAATTTGCTGTAGTTTTCATACAAAAAAACGCTTAGAAGTTTGCTTATCTAAGCGTTTCTTTGTAGATGTATACCCATTCACATGGTTTAATGCAACATTTGTCATCTGCAACACTTCTGAAAGGAAAGTATTACGAGGATAAGTTGTAACACACATCAGGTGAAGTGGTATCACTCCTTGCACTAATTACATAATATATTTTTTGAGAGAAAAATGAATGTTAATTGTGTGATACTTCAAAAACTGTGACTAATTTAAAACCACTGAGCAATCACAGTCTCAGAAAGAACATAGTAAAACCATTTAAACGCCCAACTTCTCTGGGTAGATATTCAACCATCAACCTGCAAGCAAGTTTAGAATTTAAAGTAAAGAAATATTTCTTAGCTTACAGGCATGAAACGCATCGTCTTGATTGCTGGTTTTGAATCGTTTAACGCTGACTTGTACAGGAAAGCCGCTTTATTGGCTAAATCTCGCTGTGCTGATTTGGATATTCGAGTATTTAGCGATCGCGATATTACAAGCATTCGCCCAGAAGTAGAAGCCGCACTCCAAGGCGCGGATGTGTTTTTTGGTAGCCTGATATTTGATTATGACCAAGTTTTGTGGTTGCGCGATCGCATCGCCCAAATCCCCATCCGCCTAGTATTTGAGTCAGCTTTAGAACTGATGAGTTTAACCAAACTCGGTGGATTTGCGATCGGTGACAAACCCAAAGGAATGCCCAAACCAGTTAAATTCATCCTCGATAAATTCAGTAATGGACGAGAAGAAGACAAACTCGCTGGTTATATTAGCTTCTTAAAAATCGGCCCCAAACTCCTGAAATTTGTCCCAGTGCAGAAAGTCCAAAACTTACGCAACTGGTTAATTATCTATGGTTACTGGAACGCCGGCGGGACAGAAAACGTTGCGTCATTATTTTGGACACTAGCAGAAAAATATTTAGATTTAAAAGTCGGCGACATCCCCCCACCCATCGAAACCCCCAACATAGGTTTACTACATCCCGACTATCCAGGGTTTTTTGAATCCCCCAAAGCATACCTAGAATGGTATCAAAAGAGGAAAATAGGGAATAAAAGCAATCCCCAATCCCCAATCACCGCCATCCTCCTCTACCGTAAACACGTCATCACCAAACAACCCTATATTCCCCAACTGATTCGCCGTTTTGAGGAAGCGGGTTTGATACCTTTACCCATTTTTATCAACGGTGTGGAAGGTCATGTGGCGGTACGTGATTGGATGACCACCGACTACGAACTTCAGCAACGAAAAATAGGTAATATTGAAACCCTTTCACTTTCCCAAGAAGCCGTCAAAGTAGATGCAATTGTCTCCACCATTGGCTTTCCTCTCGTGGGTGGCCCAGCCGGTTCAATGGAAGCCGGTCGTCAAATAGAAGTAGCCAAGCGCATCCTCACCGCCAAAAATGTCCCCTACATCGTCGCTGCACCTTTGTTAATTCAAGACATCCACTCTTGGACACGTCAAGGTGTAGGAGGTTTGCAAAGTGTGGTGTTGTACGCCTTACCAGAATTAGACGGTGCAATTGATACTATTCCTCTGGGTGGGTTGGTTGGGGAAGATATTTATTTAGTTCCCGAACGGGTGCAGCGTCTGATTGGGAGAGTGAAAAACTGGGTAGAATTGCGGCAAAAACCCCCCGCAGAACGTAAAATAGCCATTATTTTGTATGGCTTCCCCCCTGGTTATGGTGCGGTAGGTACGGCTGCATTATTGAATGTCCCCCGCAGTTTAATTAAATTACTCCACGCCCTCAAAGACCAAGGTTATAACGTCGGCGACATCCCAGAAGATGGGGAAGAATTGATTCGCCGAGTCAGAGAAGCGGATGAAGAGATGGAAAGATGGGAAATAAATCAGCCTTTTCCCTCCTCAGCCAATACGGTCAACGCCCGGAAGCTAGAAAAATGGTTAGGATATCTCCTGACATCGCGCATCGAAAAACAATGGAAATCTTTAACAGGAAGCGGAATAAAAACCTACGGTGATGAACTCCATATTGGTGGAGTGCAGTTAGGAAATGTGTGGATAGGTATACAGCCACCTTTGGGGATACAAGGCGACCCCATGCGGTTAATGTTTGAACGGGATTTAACACCTCATCCTCAATATGCAGCCTTTTATAAATGGTTACAAAATGAACTGCAAGCTGATGCTGTAGTTCACTTTGGTATGCACGGTACTGTAGAATGGTTGCCCGGTTCACCTTTAGGGAATACAGGTTATTCTTGGTCAGATATTTTATTAGGAGATTTGCCTAATTTATATATATACGCCGCCAATAATCCTTCCGAGTCGATATTAGCAAAACGTCGCGGTTATGGGGTGTTGATTTCCCACAATGTGCCGCCCTATGGTCGTGCTGGTTTGTATAAAGAATTGGTATCGCTGCGGGATTTAATTGCAGAATATCGAGAAGATAAGACAAAGAATTATGTACTAAAGGAAGGGATTTGTAAAAAAATTGTCGATACAGGTTTAGATGCTGATTGCCCATTTGAAGACGCAAAAAAATTGGGCATTTCTTTTACACCAGAAAATATCAGAATGTTTAGTAGCCATGCTTTTGATGATTATTTGGTGAAGTTATATGAGTATTTACAAGTAATAGAAAACCGCTTGTTCTCTTCGGGGTTACATACATTAGGTGAACCACCCAATGAAGAAGAATTAGCATCTTATCTCGAAGCTTATTTTGGTAGTGAACAGCCAATAAATCTAGAAGAAGAACAGCAAATCAAAGATTTATTGATGCAAACCACAGATGAATTAACCAATTTATTAAGGGGATTAAATGGTGAATTCATCCCCCCTGCACCTGGTGGTGATTTATTGCGAGATGGTGCGGGAGTGTTACCAACGGGGAGAAATATTCACGCTTTAGACCCCTATAGAATGCCTTCTCCCGCCGCTTATGAACGGGGAAGGGAAATTGGGCAAAAAATTATCAGCCAGCATTTACAAGAACATGGCACATATCCCGAAACAGTAGCCGTTTTATTGTGGGGGTTAGATGCAATTAAAACTAAGGGTGAATCGTTAGGAATACTTTTAGAATTGGTGGGTGCTGAACCTGTAAAAGAAGGAACAGGGCGAATTGTTCGCTATGAATTGAAACCTTTAGTAGAAGTAGGACACCCCCGCATTGATGTGTTAGGCAATTTATCAGGAATCTTTAGGGATAGTTTTGTAAATATCATCGAATTGTTAGATGATTTATTTCAAAGGGCTGTTGAGGCTGATGAACCAGAAGAGCAAAATTTTATTAAAAAACACGCTTTAGCTTTAAAGGAGCAAGGTGTAGAAAATACATCAGCGAGATTGTTTTCTAACCCGGCTGGTGATTTTGGTTCATTAGTAAATGATAGAGTAGTTGATGGTAACTGGGAATCTGGGGAAGAATTAGGAAATACTTGGCAAAGTCGTAACGTGTTTAGCTATGGCAGACAAGATAAAGGCCAAGCTAGACCAGAAGTATTAAATCAGTTATTAAAGACTAGCGATCGCATTGTGCAAGAAATAGACTCTGTAGAATATGGTTTAACCGATATTCAGGAATATTACGCCAACACAGGCGGATTGAAAAAAGCAGCCGAAAAGCAAAGCGGAAAGAAAGTTACTACTAGCTTTGTGGAAAGTTTCTCCAAAGACACCACACCCCGCAACTTAGATGATCTACTCAGAATGGAATACCGCACCAAATTGCTAAATCCCAAATGGGCGCAAGCAATGGCGAGTCAAGGTTCTGGCGGTGCATTTGAAATTTCCCAACGCATGACAGCATTAATTGGTTGGGGTGGTACTGCTGATTTTAAAGAGGATTGGGTATATGAGCAAGCCGCAGATACCTATGCGTTAGATCCCGAAATGGCGGAGAGATTACGCCAAGCCAACCCAGAAGCTTTTCGTAATATTGTCAGCAGAATGTTAGAAGCACATGGGCGCGGTTTTTGGCAAACTGATATAAATAGATTAGATAAATTACGTCAATTGTATGAATTGACAGATGAACAATTAGAAGGTTTGACAGTTTAATCTCTTGTCTCTGTGTTCTCTGTGTCTCTGTGGTTAGATAAAATACTTGTAAACCACAGAGGCACAGAGGCACGGAGAAGAAAGTACAGATTTTATCACCCTACCCCGCCCGTTCTTTCGCCAGACTATCAATTGCATCACCCAACGCAGTAGTGAGGCTTTTACGGGTTTGAGCATGGTTTTCTTGCTCTATTTTTAAGGCGTGAATCAAGCGATCGCGTTCTTGAATGACAGCCACTAGTTTGGTTTTTAAGTCTTCTACAGTCTTAATGGCGGCGAGTTCCTGGTGAATGGCTGTGATCACAGTAGAGTTGGGGAATGTTGCTCCATCAATACCTTTGAGTTTTTGAATTTCTATTTGGAGGGATGCGATCGTTTTTCGGGTCAGATCAGCATCAGTGCGGCGTTGTTCTGCCTCCGTGTTATAAAGTTTACGCCATTTTTCGGCACTTTCCCAAGCAGCATCGCGATCGCGCTGTTGTTCTACTAGCTGCTGTTTGAGTGATTCAATTTCAGCTAACCATTGTTGTGTTAAGTCTTGACTCATAGCCAGTTATTTTGTATTTAGTGCAGTTATAAACTATTGCAGGCAAAATAAAGAATTTACAATTGTCATATTTTTCAGTCATTTTGCCAATTATCATGCAATCAGTTGAGTCGTACTAATACATATATGTTTAGAGACTGGTTTGCAGACAACTTGGGAGTTAGTCAAGCTCGTAAAGAACAAGTATACCTAGATATATGCAGTTCAATCAGCTTAGAAGATGCCAGCTATTGGATTCAGGTTTTATTTGCAGCAGGTATTGCTACCTTGGGGCTGGTCTTAAATAGCCCAGCCGTGATTATTGGGGCGATGCTGATTTCTCCCTTGATGGGGGGTATTTTAGCCAATGGACTGGCTCTAGCTGCGGGTGATGTGATTTTAGCCATGCGGGCGTTGCTCAATCTGTTGCTGAGTTGTGCGCTGGCGATCGCCTTTGCTGTCTTACTGGTATCTTGGCTGCCATTTAAGGAAATGACCAGTGAAATTGCGGCTAGAACTCGACCGAATATTTTAGATTTGTTCGTGGCTTTATTTTCTGGTGCGGTGGGTTCAGTAGCAATTTGCAAAGAAGCGAAGGGGGTAGCTACTTCTATTCCTGGTGTAGCGATCGCAGTTGCTTTAATGCCACCTTTATGTGTTGTTGGTTATGGTATCGGTATTGCCATCAGCATTAATCCTGTGAAGGGATTACAGGTGGCTAGTGGTGGAGGTTTACTATTTTTTACTAACTTAGTAGCAATTACCTTCACTGCAATGTTAGTTTTCCTCAGCCTGAATATTGACAATATTCGGGTTAAAGAAAAAGTTAGGGAATGGCGAAATACACATCCAGAAAGTATCTGGATGCAGGGTATTTTGGAAAGACTACCTGCTTACCAAAAACTGAAAAAAATCGGTAGTCTACCTGGTAGATTACTGCTAATTTTTATGACAATTGGGGCGATTATTTTCCCACTCAATCAATCTCTAAACCAACTTAGAAAGGAAATTACTCTACAGCAACAAGAAAACCGCGTTCGTCGGTCGGCAATAGATATATGGCAACAGCAATTTGCTACTTTCTCTAGTGGTGAAACACGCTCTTACATTGGTAATATTTCTACCTCAGAAAAAAATAATAAATTGACCGTGCAACTTCAGGTGTTTAGTAGTAAGGAATACACATCAGATGAACAAAATAATTTTATTCAACAGTTAGCCTCGCGTCTAGGAAGACCAACGGAATTAGTAGCACTCAAGTTAATTGAAATCCCCACAGCATCTAGTGAACTTTTACGTCCAATACCTGAAGATAAACCACCTGAACCAGTTATTACCGTCGCCCAATTACAATCAAGTTTCCTGCAAGAAGTCCAGTCAGCATTGGGTGAAATGCGACTTCCCCAACCAGCGCAGATGATTAATTATGAGTTAATTACTATTCCCTACGAACCATTACGCATTCGGTTGGTGTATTTGAGTGAACGCGATATTGAAAAAGATGCCCAAGTTTTACTGGCTGATAATGTCAGGACTAAGCTAGATTACCAGTCTGCGCTAGTCAGTATGCAGAGAATAGCAACTGATTTGGGAGTGATATCTTTTGAGCGAGATCAGTCTACAGTTACACCAGATAACGCCAAACTGTTAGATCAGGCTGGGCAAATTCTACAGCAATTTCCTAACTTGCAACTAGAAGTCATGGTTAACCAAGAACTAGAGGAAGAGCAAGAGATTGCCCAACTGCGATCGCAAACCATTACAGATTACCTCAAAACCAAGTGGCAAATTGATAGCGATCGCCTAATTGTAGGAGTCGGAACAGAAGCACAACGTAGCACATCCCTCAAACTTACTGTAAAATCACTGAGAAAACCACCCAAAGCAACCATCCCCGAAACATTTTAATTACGAATTACGAATTACGAATTACGAATTACGAATTGAAGATATGCCACAGCCTCGCTTTGTCAGCTTCTTTCGTCATCTAAATTGGCGTACATTCAAAAAAACCATTGCTAGAACCATCAAAAGACGACTCTTAGGACTGGCTTCAGAAATTGCCTTTAATGCGATGTTATCTTTGTTTCCAGCAATTTTGGCAGTCCTCACAGCCATTGGTTTACTAGAAGAATCGTTGCAAAACACCTTCAAGCAACTAGCTGAACAAGTCAGTCAAGTCGCGCCAGAAGAAGCAATGACATTGATTAAAGACTTTGCTAGCCAAGAAATTGCCCACTCTAAGAATAGTGGGTTATTTTCTTTGAGTTTCGTCATTGCCCTTTGGACTGCATCTGGGGCTGTAAGCACTGCCATGACAGCCTTTGATCAAATTCATCAAATCCCAGCAGAAAAAACTCGTCCCTTTTGGAAAGCCAAAATTATCTCATTAGGATTGACGGTAGGCACAATTTTGCTACTGGTATTAGCTTCTTTCTTAGTATTTCTCAGTGACTTACTCTTGGGATTTGTAGTCAGTGGTAACTCATCTTTAATTTTCTTACTGTCTATCTGGAAATTGTTGCGCTGGCCTTTGGCTTTAGGTATTGTGGCTACAGCATTTAGCTTTATCTACCGCTACGGCACTAGCGTTTGGAAATCAGGCACACCAATAATTCCAGGGGCAATGGTTGCAGCAGTGATTTGGGCTATTTTATCTGCTTTATTTCGGCAATATGTCGCGAATTTTGGTAACTATAACAAAGTTTATGGTGCAGTCGGCACAGTAATCGTTTTAATGCTGTGGCTGTGGATGAGTGCGGCTGTTTTATTAATAGGCGATCAGTTAAATGTGACTGTTGGTGAAGATATTCGCTCCAAATTGCCTAAAAATTCGGCAAAAGATGTTAATTTCTCCCAGGAGGTAGGAAGAAATATTGACTCTTAACTCTTGTAGAGACGTTAGACATCACTACAAATATCACAGCCAGCCATTGCAAACTAGCCACATAGCAGTAAAATGTTGAACAATTTAATTACAAGTGAGTGGCCGATAATGCCCCATACTTCTTCTGTTGACTATAATGCTCAAGCCGCAACTTTAAAGCGTCTGCGTCAAGTGAGTCGCCTTTTAGATAAAGTTATTGCTGTTCCTGGTACACCAATTGCCGTTGGTTTAGATCCAATGATCGGATTGATACCAGTTGGTGGTGATGTTTTAGGTCTATTACTTGCTAGTTACATTGTTGTGGAAGCAGCAAGACTTGGTATCCCTAAAAAAACCTTAAGTAAAATGGTACTAAATATCTTTATTGATAGTTTAATCGGTAGTATCCCTGTTTTGGGCGATATTTTTGATTTCGCTTGGACAGCTAATGAATACAATATTAAGTTAATAGAACAACACTTAAAATTTCCGCGTTAGTAGAGTGTAGATAAATAATTTATTCTTACCATTGTCTGATCAACCTCAGCCGTGATAATAATGAGACTTCTGTAAACGGCATGAAAATTTTTGAGATCATTTATTGATGAAAGATTGGTGGCAAGCAACTTTTCCCAAAGGGCGGCAAAGTCTAGTTATTAGTGATGTTCATGGTTATCCTGTGCAAATTGCATATGGTGAAATAGGTACAGGTAGACCACTATTTTTATTACATGGCATGGGTAGTTGGAGCTATAATTGGCGTTATACTATAGCTCCCTTATCTAAACATTTTCGAGTTATTTGTTTTGATGCCAAAGGATTCGGGTTTTCTGACAAACCTTGGTTGCGGCGAGAAAAAAATGGGCATCAAGTGATTGAATTAGAAAGAATTGTACAAGCATTATGTGATGAACCAGCCATCATTGTGGGGGAATCAATAGGGGCATTAATTTCTCTAGCTTTAGCTCAAAAAAATCCCCAATTGGTAGGACGGTTAGTTGTAATTAATGCCCCAATTTTTACGGAACGTCTACCTCATTGGGCAATGGAAATACTTGCTCAAACCCCAATAGAAGTATTACAAGCAATTGACGATTTACGTTTGGCTTATTTGTTTGCGCCGCTAGTGCGAGAGGTTATGGCCATAGAAAGGCGCAAAGTGCTATTTGATCCCTCTATTCTCACCCAAGAAGATGTTTATTGGATTACTTATCCATTTATTGAACTTCCTGGTACTTTGGTCAAAGTGGCTGAAGAATTACAAATAGCAGCCAAAGAAATTAAGCATTGGCAAGCCAACAAACCCAATATGCTCACTCAAATTCAAGAGGATTTGGATAGGATCAATTGTCCCACATTAATTTTGTGGGGCGATCGCGATAGTTGGTTTCCTGCTACTCATGGCGAACGATTACACAAATCAATTCCCAGTTCCCAATTCCAAATCTTGGATAACTGCTGTCATGATGCCTCAACTGGTGCAGCGAAAGTAGTCAATCAGTCAATTCTGAAGTTTCTACAAGGTACAAATTTTTTGTAAATATGTATCGATATGTTGAGGAATTTTAAAAATTGACAATAAACAAAAAAATTAACAACTTATGCAAAGAAATATTAAGCGATAAAACCCTCTTAACTTCTACCTTTTCACCTCCTCCCATCTGTCTCCTACCTCTTGCCTGCCAAAAACAAAATAGCTGACGGCAAACATGGTATGAGATCATAAAAAAACTAAACGCAATGCAAGTTAGAGAAGTCCCAAGAGAATGGAAGCACGCAAAACAGTTGTAATTACAGGTACATCTTCAGGGGTCGGGTTGTACGCCGCCAAAGCTATGGCTGATAGAAACTGGCACGTAGTCATGGCCTGCCGGGATATAGAAAAAACCCAAAAAGTTGCCCAATCCGTAGGAATTCCCCAGAGTAGCTACACCATCATTCCCATTGACTTAGCATCTTTAGGAAGTGTGCGTTATTTTGTGCAGAACTTTCGCGCCACTGGTAGAACCCTGGATGCTTTGGTGTGCAACGCGGCAATTTATATGCCTTTAATTAAAGAGCCACTCCGCAGCCCAGAGGGATATGAATTAACCATGGCCACAAATCATCTTGGCCATTTTCTGCTGTGTAACTTGATGTTAGAAGATTTGAAAAAATCATCTTCTCAGCCCAGACTCGTAATTTTGGGAACTGTCACCCATAACCCCAACGAACTCGGCGGAAAAATTCCACCCCGTCCAGACTTGGGAGATTTGAGAGGTTTTGCTGAGGGCTTCCAAGATCCAATTACAATGGCTGATGGTAAGAAGTTTGAACCTGTGAAAGCTTATAAAGATAGCAAAGTATGCAATATTCTCACCATGCGGGAACTGCATCGCCGATATCATGAATCTACAGGAATTGTCTTTAGTTCTCTATATCCTGGATGTGTAGCGACAACAGCACTATTCCGTAACCACTATCCTTTATTCCAAAAACTCTTCCCCATCTTCCAAAGACGCATTACCGGCGGCTTTGTCTCTGAGGAATTAGCAGGCGAAAGGGTAGCAATGGTAACGGCTGATCCTGAATACGGCAAATCTGGGGCGTACTGGAGCTGGGGAAACCGTCAAAAGAAAGACCGTGAGTCATTTGTCCAGCAAGTTTCTCCACAAGCTAGTGATGATGCTAAAGCCAAGCGGATGTGGGACTTGAGCGAAAATTTAGTTGGACTTGCACCAGTTAGTTCGCCAGCCGTTGCCAGATAATAATGAGTGGTGAGTCATGAGTCATGAGTGCTGAGTAATGAGTAATGAGTCATGAGTGCTGAGTCATGTAAAAAGTAGGGGCTTACAACCTACTCTGCTAACAGCTTTTTTAACTCGGCACTCTTCATTACTTATTTTTTATGATACAGGCGTAAGTATTTTAATATTCTTTTTAGATTTGAAATTAATTTACTCAAAGCGTTTGAGAATATGGGTTTAGGGGAAAGCGATCGCAGATTAGCTTGAGCAATTTTATCCCATTTGCCAAGATCAGCGCATAGGATGGATGTCACAAGTGATATCAAAAATATGTGAGCATATGGGAGAAAAATTTATTGCGGCGGTATTTGATGGCAAGGGATTTTACCCTCAAGACGCGATCGCCTTGCCAGTTAATACTCGTGTACGCTTAAGTATAGAGATATTACCATCTAATGCCCCAATACGGTTCAGTTAAGGCTCAAAGTGATGTAAAGTAGGCATTGTTGCCAAG
>NZ_CAWUDL010000086.1:0-25464 GCF_963920945.1 Anabaena sp. CCY 9402-a | reverse complement strand
TCTAGCATCCCTAGGTTCTATAGATGATGTTTTTTGTCAATGCGTAAGTCCTAGTAATATATAATTCTATATGACCCTTCAATTACTTCTCGGATTTGTTCAGTTTCAAACTCTGGTACGGTTCGTCCTGACATGAGGAAATTGACAATCTGCTCAGAACGCCTAGTAATGCGGTCAACTACCCTAGTTGCATATTGGGGAGACGTTTGAGCAATATAAGCATAAATTGCTGAGAGATTTTCTACGGCTGTTGTTGTCCAGTAAACTTTCACTCTGGCAGTCCAAAATTTTTCCGCACTTCTTGTACAGAAATTAGATTACCAGCCTTGCTATCAGCTAGTCCAGCTTCAACAGTTTGTCTAACGTAAATTTGGTACATCAAATCATCCCATGTGGAATTTTCTGGTAATCTGTCAATCAATTTCCGGGCTTCTTGTTTGATGTTGATTTTTTTCATCACTGGTTAACCAAATACTGCTTGTGCATCCATTTGGATATATTGTAGATGCAAAATCTCTGTGGATTTTTATAAAAACGAGAAATCAACGGAGAGGGGGAGATTCGAACTCCCGGAGGTTTTAGCCTCATCCGATTTCAAGTCGGACGCAATCGACCACTCTGCCACCTCTCCAAATAACCTGTCGAGCTACTGCTAATCCTACATTTTTAGGTTGGCAATAAAGCTGACAGATAATACTATATCCTATCATCTACGCAGATGGTACTACTGAAGGCGAATATCTACGATAAACTACGTGAACGCTCATAAAAAATTTCTTCTGATGCGACTTGGAAATCTTTGCCAACCCAAACTAGGGCGGCTTTGGTAACTACACCCGCCTCTAGGGACACTAGGGAAAAATTCCGTAGTTTTTCGCCGTCATTCTCTACAATCCTGGGTACACGGGCAGCATTTAAGTAAATTATCCCCTCTGGGCTTCTAAAGACTGTTTTTCGCAGTTCCTTCTTAGTGTGTCGTAAGGTATGGTGCATATGCCCAAATGTCACCAAGGAAATCTGTTTACCAATGGTGATACTTAGAGAAATCGCCTCAGCTAAATCGGGGTCGCCAAAGTCGCCGCCTACAGGATGCCAATCTTTACCACAGGGGTCTTCTGGGCGATGCCCTAATCCACTCGGCCCGTTATGACCGAGAAAAATGATTGTGTCACAGGCTGCACTTTTTACCGCCGCAAAGATTTTCTCTGCTGATTCTTCCAAACTTGTCACACCGTAACGGTCTTTGCAGATGTCAGCAAATCTCCATTCATGACCACCCCAACTAAAAGGACGACCCCCTACTACAGTTAAATTCCACTCTGGGAAATCTAGCTTACCGTAACCAACATGAGCTACACCGAGTAAATCGAGTTGTTCCTGTACCCAGTCTTCTTTGGTGCGATCATAAGGGCATTTCTTGCGTCCCCACTCTGTCGCAGTGTACCAAGCGTCGTGGTTGCCCATAACTGCTGCTTTGGGAATGTCCAGGGAAGCGATCTCTCTTACTACTTCCACCGACTCGTTACCAAAATCCCCCACAAATAGCACTAAATCAACACCCAGATGCTTGAGTGCAATGCTATCTTCTGTTTCCCATTGGTCGTGAACATCTCCCACTACAGCAATTTTGAGAGTAGTTATTGATTGAGATTTTTGACTGGTCATGCCACTTTCCTTGCCGTACAACAAATGCCACAAAATCAACACTTCCAGCACTTAACATAACTTTCATGCTCAAACAATGTTCAAAAATGTTACTTTCAGTGTTTAGCACCCCATTTTAAGCATTGTTTTATACTTAGCTTTCATACTCAACTAATGCTCATTCACTATTATCTCTCTTTGTACCCTTAACTATGCTTTTTCTATTCGCCCGAACTCGATAAGCTAGTTCACGCATTCAAATTTTCAATAGGCATAAAATTACACTTGCATTGCCGTATATTTCCAATATAGGAAACTCGGCCGAATTTGGATATAAATTAGGGCTATTACCCCACCTACTATTTTTGGTAAAAACTACTATAATTGATTCACAAGATCACAACCTGCAAATTTAAGCAACTCTTAACTGTGTTTACCACTGCTTTAGCTCAACGCGAACAAACTCAACCAGGTGGACTACCACTAGATTTATTTGCCGCTATTGAAGGTCTAAAAAAAGAACTTAACGCGGTGATATTGGCGCATTATTATCAAGAGCCTGATATTCAAGATATTGCAGACTTTATTGGCGATTCATTACAACTAGCTAGAGCCGCAGAAAAGACAGATGCAGATGTGATTGTCTTTGCTGGGGTTCACTTTATGGCAGAGACAGCCAAAATACTCAATCCTGACAAGTTGGTGCTGTTACCGGATTTGAATGCTGGTTGTTCTCTAGCTGATAGTTGTCCACCAGCAGAATTTGCTGCTTTTAAAGCCGCGCATCCCAATCATTTGGTAGTTTCTTATATTAACTGCTCTGCCGAAATTAAGGCAATGAGTGATATTATCTGCACCAGTTCCAATGCTGTGAAAATTGTGCAGCAAATACCCCAAGAACAGCCGATTATTTTTGCCCCAGACCGGAATTTGGGGCGGTATGTGATGGAACAGTCCGGGCGGGATTTGGTGTTATGGCAAGGTAGCTGTATAGTGCATGAAACCTTTTCTGAGAAGAAGATTGTCCAATTAAAGATAACTCATCCAGAAGCAGAGGCGATCGCACACCCAGAATGTGAAAGTAGCGTCTTGCGTCATGCCAGTTTTATTGGCTCTACAGCCGCTTTACTCAAATATTGCCAAACCAGCCCTAGCCAAGAATTTATCGTGGCTACAGAGCCAGGTATCATTCACCAAATGCAAAAAGTAGCTCCTAACAAGCACTTTATCCCTGCTCCCCCAGAGAATAACTGTGCTTGTAACGAATGTCCATTTATGCGGTTGAATACTTTAGAAAAACTATATTGGGCGATGAAAAACCGGACTCCTGAAATCACGATGTCAGAAGAAATCCGCATTGCTGCAGTAAGACCAATTCAACGGATGTTAGAGATGAGTTTTTAGATTGATTGGATGTGACTGCATCTACTTCTATCTAAATCTTTTTTTAATAATTTTAAAAACTTGATTTTGAGTAGGTGTAGCAAATTTTTGATATCTTAATGAGGAAAGATTATCGAAGTTTTTATGCTTGACGCAAACACAAATATCATAATTACGGTAGAAACCAAAGAAATCGTTAAAACCCTCAGCAATTTTCTCAATGATATTAAACCTCATCTTGAGAAGATGCTGGACACGGGTATATTAGGTCCTGGCATAAATAATTTAGCTAATGAGTTTGTATTAGGGGTACAGGCAGTAAATACTTTTTTTGCAAATGTCTATAAAATGTGCGTTCAAGCTATTTCTTCTGCTTTTACCGCGATTGGAAGTTTATCGGCAGGTTTCATTAGCAGTTTACAAGCTACTGGCACAAATGCCATAAAGTTTCTTGCAACTCCAGCAGGAACGGTGATTGCAATTGGAGCAGGAGTGTTAGTTGTCAGTGGTCTTGCTTATTTTTCCTATAAGACTTACACTTCTTGGAAAGAGCGACGAGAGCAAGAAAAAGCTAAAGAAAGAATTCTTTTAGAGAAACAGCAGCAGTTAGATAAGATAAAGCAGAAAGTTATTGGCTTGATTGAACAGCCTGAAGCAATAGCTGAGTATTTTAGAAAAGGTACTTTTGTTCGAGAGCTTTTTTCGATTACTGGGATTTTGCAGGAAGAAGTATTACTCTTTAAAAGTGAAATCAGAGAAATATTGAAGTCATTAAGAGAATTTGGATACGGAAGGAAGAATAAATTTTACAGAGAATCTTCTATAAGCAAATGGCTGACTAATCGTTGGTGGGAAATGAGAAGAGATGTGATGGGGCAAAAACTACCTAGTGCTGAGTATATTGAATTATGGGATTATTCCTGGGATTCCGAGTTTGCAACCCTGATAGTTCAACCTGTTCTCTTATAGTAACCTGTTCTCTTATAGTATAGAAGCGATTACTAGCTAGTATAGCTGATAGCCCGCTAACAATTCAGCGCACGGAACGCGGGCAACAGTTTTTGTCTTTAATTGAGTCCGTCTGCGTTTGATGGCCTTCACCGTTAAACCTTCTACATGGAAATATCCCTGCTGAAGATATGAATAGGACTTACGCTTATCAGTGTTTACATACGGCAAATTGCCGTATAGAATTAGAGTTAAAAGCCCATCTAAAATTATCTTGTACTGATATGGCTGATGCAACTCATGGAAAAGCGATCGCGCGGCTAGAGGCTCGTGTCAGCCCAGAAACTAAAGCCCTTTTGCAGAAAGCAGCCGATCTAGAGGGACGTACTCTAACTGATTTTATTATTTCAAGTGTTCAAGCAGAAGCTCTCCGAGTTATTCAAAAACATCAAATACTCAAACTCAGTCTTGAGGATAGCGAAGCTTTCGTCCATGCACTACTAAACCCACCAAAGCCTAATGATGCGCTAAGAGCAGCAGCTATACGATATAAGCAAGTAATGAAAGACTAATGGTTCTCAAAATTGAACCACTGAACGTTCGTAAGCATATCCGCTCAGATTTCTCTTGCGGAAAAGATAGTTTAGACAATTACATACGTAAGCAAGCATCTCAGTATCTCAAAAGACGAGTCGCAACCGTATTTGTCTTAATTGATGAGCCTGAGCTTAATATTTTGGCATATTACACACTTTCTTCATACACTATTGACATTACAGTTTTGGATGAAAGTTTTGCTAAACACCTGCCTCGTTACCCACGATTACCAGCTACGCTACTGGGTCGTCTTGCTGTTGATCATAGACAAAAAGGAAAGCGATTTGGTGAACTCATGTTGGTAGATGCTCTCAAAAAGTCGCTAGATGTCTCTACACAAGTAGCATCGTTGGCTGTGATAGCAGAGGCTTTAGACGAGGAAGCTTTGAGTTTTTATATAAAATATGGCTTTCGACAATTTAAGCAAGATTCGATGAAACTCTATCTCCCTCTGAAATCTATTGAAGAGCTTTATTGAGCTAGTACAGCCGAATAAAACTTTGTAGTAAACAAATCAGAGATATTAGCAATGAAGAAAAGGAAATTAACTTTCACTTAAAGCAATCAAAAAAAGTATAATAAAAAAGAAAGCTGTCAAACATAGACCCACAATTGCCCATGTCCTTTGATTAGCTTTAAAAGCTTCAATACTAGCCCATCTACGGCTTTTCCATGCCCATTCATTACCCTTAATTCCTAGGACAATTAGCATTACAAAGCCTAAATAGGGTATGAAGCATAAAAGACCTATCCAAACTTTGTTACCAATACTCCAAAAAACTCCCATCAAAAAAGCTCCCCAATTCCAACCTTTAATTTCTTGTGGAACAGGAATAGATTCGTCAAAAATACGCCCACACCCTGAATTATTAGCTGGAGCAGGTGTAGAGTTACCAGAATAGGTAGGCGTTGAATAATCTGGATTTTGATAATTAGGTGGAGAATTTCCCGAATAATTAGGTGTTGAGTAACCTTGATTTTGATAATTAGGTGGAGGATTTCCCGAATAATTAGGTGTTGAGTAACCTTGATTTTGATAATTGGCTGGAGGATTTCCAGAATAATTAGGTGCTGAATAACCTGAATTTGCCTGTCTCAGTCCCAAAAATAATAGAACTTCATCAGCAGACTGGAAACGATGATCACCTCTTGGAGCTAACATCCGATTTAATGCTTGACTCATGAGGGAACTGACAGTTATTTCCCTATCCCATTTCCAAGTTAATGTATATTGATCCAATAATTGTTGAGGCTGTTTACCAGTCATCAAAACAATAGCTGTCACAGCTAAAGCATATAAATCGCTATTTGGAGCTACGATTCCCAACCTGATTTGCTCGTCAGGTGCATAACCCACCTTCCCAATACTAGTACCTCTAGGGGTTGGTGTTGTTTGTAAATTAGTTGCAACATTAACTGTTACTTGTTTAACAGCACCCATGTCAATTAATACTGGGAGTCCTGTTTTGGTGCTGAGAATAATATTATCGGGAGAGATATCTCTGTGAATCACGCCTTGGGAGTGCAGGTAGCTTAAGACAGGAAGCAAATCCTGAAAAAGTTTCATGATTTCTGCTTCACTGAAGCGTCCCCCTTGTCTGAGGCGTTCATTCAATAATGATTCATAGGTGCGTCCTTCAATAAAGTCTTCCACTAAAAATAATCGGGAATTTTCTTGAAAAGCTTCCCAAAATCTCGGTATTTGAGGATGCTGTAGTTGATAGAGGGTGACAGCTTCCCTCTGAAACAACTCTACTGCTTTATTAAGTGCGCCAGTTCCCTGCACAGAAGGAATAAACTCTTTAATGGCTACTTTTTCACTAAAACGACCGGTATCTTCTGCAATATAAGTTCTACCAAATCCTCCTTGACCTAGTAGTTCCCGAAATATGTAGCGATCGCGGAATCTAGTTCCCGGTTGAATACCAATTAAGGTAGGATCTAAATTATGACTGGAGTTTTGTAATGATTCACCACAAGTGGAACAAAAGTTAGATCCGGCAGTGGTTTGGTGTCCTCTACTACAAGTAACATAACTCATAGATAAACTTTTATATTTAATAGTTCTGTCTAAAAAGCAACTCCACTTAAGTATATAGGCTTTTTACATACAAAAATATCCTGTGTTACTTAAATTATTTGCAGTAACAGTTATTTACATTAATTAAGAAAATCATGCAGTTTGGGTAATTTATAACTTACTCTTTGCTGCTTCTTGTTGCGCTGTCTCACTATATTTTCTATACAGTTGTGTACGTATTTTCGCTTCTTGATAGCGACTGTATTCTGGTGGTACTGCTGCCATTAAATCAGAAGCTCTTTGCCACATAGCAGCTAGTTCCAACCATTGCGTTGAAGTTGTAGCTGTTTTACCAGCAGCAGAAGCTTGATTAGCAATTCGCACGGCGGCGGCAAAGGAATCTTCAGCTTTATCGCTTGCTGCTGATTTTGTCTGGCTAGTATTAGCTGTAGCAGAGATCCTCCTATTTTCTAGCTGCACTAAGTTTTTCAGTTGTGCGCCAAATTGGTTATAAATCACCCAACCTAGGGATAGCAATAAGCAGAAAGCTAATGCTGATTGCCATTTAAATTTAGGTAATTTTCTGGGTTTATCTTTGTAAGTTAGGGGTGATAACTCAGGTAAATTATGTTGACCTAGTTCTTGAGATGCTTGAAAATCTTGAATTAATTGCTGGACAACATTTGGTTGAGCTAGAGTAATTTCCTGTGACCAGAGTAATTGATTTTCGCGCTCAATTTCTGTCAACCACAATAATTGCTGTTCCCGAACAATACGACTATTGATATTTACCCGGCGAATATTACGCGGTGCAATAGATTCAAGAATTTGCTGGATTTGTCCTACTAAGCTAGATTGCTCAAGTAGCTCTACTTTAGCAGCCTCACACAACAGTTGTAAGACACCATTGGCAAAAACAGCCCGGATTCTCACACCCGACTTTGTGAGGTTGTCGTTTAATAGTTGAATAATCGCTGCAACGCTACCTTGATGGGCTTGCCAAGCGATATCGTTGATCCGATCTACCATTTGATATGTATTGATGGCTTTTAATCCCTGATTTTTTAACTGAATGATAAATTAAGGCTGCCGTTCTACTGAACTTTACCTTGTCTTCGATTTTACGGTTAAAAAGATCAGGTTGCCACATAAAATCTTAAAAATCTTACCTCTCTCTACTGAATGCTGTTAGCGGTAGCGCGGCGTTTAGCCGGTGCTAAAACGCGATATATCGCATTTCTACAGGATGGGGTTAGCGATCGCTTGCGTAGTTTTCACCCTGTTAGTATAGATATTGCGATCGCCATGACTTTAACAACCAAGCAATGGATGAACTCAAGCGATCCTATGTTGCCATAAGAACAACAGCCGCAAATCGCACCAATTCTCAATTTGACCAACTCAGCACTTTTCATCAGTTGTTGGTCTAAAGTGAAATTGATAGATTGATAAAAAAATTTTCAAATGACCATTTACTTTTATAAAGCTTGGCAACCTTTCGGCTGTTTTTCTAACTTTTCTCCTCACGGTATTGAAATTTACGGTAGTTACTGGTCAACGGTAGAGCATTTCTATCAAGCACAAAAGTTTGTTGGTAGTGTCGATGCCGTCATTATCCCCGTGATTCGTGCAGCCAAAACCCCAGAAGACGCTGCTGCTTTGGGTCGATGTAGTAGCCGCAGACTACGCTTAGATTGGGATTTAGTCAAAACTCAAGTTATGCGAGAAGCCGTCTTGAAAAAGTTTCTTACCCATAGTGATATTCGAGAGATTCTTTTGAGTACGGGGAATGAAGTTTTAGTAGAAAATTCACCGACTGATTATTTTTGGGGTTGTGGTGCAGATAACACTGGTCAAAATCATCTCGGTAAAGTTTTGATGAGTGTACGTGAAGACCTCCGCCAGCTACAAATATTAACAGTATTATCTGGTGATTATTTGGGAGAAAAAGGTTAATTTTATGACCTAACTCTGGAGAAAAATTTTATACTTTCCTTTCCTTTAAAAATAGGGCTTGATGTTTTGCCTAACAGTCAACTAATTTTGGATTTTAGATTTTGCGTTCGCGTAGCGTGTCGTAGACAAAAGTTCTGTAGGCAGGTTTTCCAACCTAGGAACGTCACTTGCTACAAGCCGAAAAACCTGTCTAACGCAGCTTTTTTTCCATCTAAAATTAGCACAGTCAAGAAAGCTCTTTTGTGAGGCTGTTAGGCAAAAACTAGACAACCTCTATTTTTGGCGAATATTTTGGTAAATATAAAAACATTTAAGTTGTATTATTTAGATATTTTTACTGGATTCATAACCGGATCAACAAGATAAAATCAGATGAATTATTATTGAAATTTTTACCTTTCTATCATTAGTCAACTCAGGGTAAAAATATTTTAGTTTCATGTTGGGTAAGATGAGGCCAAAAATTTTATCTTGTTAGGTACACTGAGTAATGCAATTTACTGATAAGTTAAATAATTTTTCGCTTAATTTCGAGCAAGAGAATTTACTATATCGGATCACTAACCGGATTAGGCGATCGCTAGAACTACAAGAAATACTAACCGCTACAGTTGTCGAAATTCGGGAGTTTTTAGCTACAGATCGGGTAATGTTGTATCAGTTTGATCCTGATGGTAACGGCAAAGTCATTGCTGAATCTCTTCATGAACAACGTTTACCATCTTTATTGGGGTTACATTTTCCCGCAGGTGATATCCCCCAAGAGGCGAGACGAATGTTTCTCTTAGCAAAACAACGCTCAATTGTTGATGTGGTTAGTGGCACAATTGGGCTATCGTCATTACAATCACAAGACCAAACACAAACTCAGTTAAATCAAAATATCTACTATCGCCGAGTAGATTCATGCCATATACAATACTTACAGGCGATGGGTGTGCAGTCTTCTTTAGTTGTACCAATTTTATTATCTGACCTGCAAAAACCAACTGCACAGCCAGAATTATGGGGATTGTTGGTATCACACCACAGTCAACCACGCACTATTTTAAAGCGGGAACTGAAATTAGTTCAGCAAATTACTGATCAAGTCGCGATCGCGATCGCTCAAAGCAACCTCTTGGCGGAAACTCGCACCCAAAAACGACGAGAAGCCATTATTAACCACGTCAATACACTTTTACATCAGCAACCACACATAGAATTGCAGTCAGCCCTAGAAGCAACTATCAATATTTTAGGTGGCACAGGTGGCAGACTTTATATTAGTAAAACTCAGAAACTATATATCTGGGGTGAACAACCCAGTCTCATTTCCGAATCAGCCAACAGTGTGATTGAACAGCATCCCGTGTGGCAATATTGGATAAATAAATCCCAACCGGGTGATGTTTGGGCTATTTCTGACCTTTACAAAGAAACACATTTACAGATTTTAGCTTTTGCGTTTCAGTCTACTCCGATTCGAGGAATGTTGGTGATGCCTCTACACTATCGCCAACGGTTGATCGGAGTCATGAGTATTTTTCGCCCAGAATGGGACACACAAGTTTTATGGGCTGGACGATGCGAACATAATCAACGCCAACGACTACCGCAGATTTCTTTTGAGATGTGGTGTGAGCAAAAAAAAGGTCAAGCACCGCAATGGAGTGCAGCAGAAATTTCTCTAGGACAAAGCTTGGCTGCTGATTTTGCGGTTGCTATTCAACAGCAAAATACAAATCAACAGCTACAAACACTTAACATGGACTTAGAATGTCGGGTTAAAGAGCAAACTGCCGAATTGGAGAAATCATTCTTAATTACCAAGGTAATTAAACAAGTTACCGAACAAATCCGCCGTAGCTTAGATTTAGATACCACCCTACAAACTATTGTTGAGCAAGTCCGTTCCCTACTCAATTCAGATCGACTCTTGATTTATCAAATTTTGAGTGAATTTAATGGTGAGGTAATTGTTGAAGAACTAAATGGTGATTGGGATTCAGTTTTAGGATGCAAAATGCTGTTAGGGTGCTTACCTGAAGAGTATACCCATCTTTATGGTCGAGGTAGGGTCAGAGCAATTAATAATATTGCCACTGCTTCTTTGAGTGCTTGTCATCAAGATTTTTTGCAGAGTTTGCAAGTACAAGCTAACTTAATTGTTCCCATTAATATGGGGCAAAAACTTTGGGGATTACTCATTGCTCATCAATGTGATGCGCCTAGAGATTGGCAAGAGGCAGAAATAGATTTATTACAACAGTTAGCAGATCAAGCTGCGATCGCTATTTATCAAGCAGAACTTTACGAACAAAGGTGTCTAGCCGGAAATGCAGCGAAAGCTCAAGCGGCACAGTTAGAAAAGACTTTGATACAATTACAAGAAACTCAAACAAAACTGATTCAAAATGAAAAAATGTCTAGTTTGGGACAATTAGTAGCAGGTATAGCCCATGAAATTAACAACCCTGTCAACTTTATTCACGGCAACCTCTGCCATGCTAATGAATATACTCAACAATTATTAGAACTTTTAGCACTCTATCAAAGTTACTATCCTCAACCCCATAATGAAATTTCTCAAGCACTAGAAGGCATAGATTTAGATTTTGTTATAGAAGACTTGCCTAAAATTATCTCTTCTATGCAGGTAGGTGCAGAGCGTATCCGGTCTATAGTTTTATCATTACGCAATTTTTCCCGGCTAGATGAATCTGAAAATAAGTTAGTTAATATCCATGAAGGTATAAATAATACTTTATTGATTTTGCAGCATCGTCTCAAAGCGAATCCTGATTTCTCTGGGATTAAAGTCATCAAAGACTATGGCGATTTACCATTAGTAGAATGCTACGCCGGAAAGATGAATCAAGTCTTTATGAATATTATATCTAATGCCATTGATGCTCTAGAAGAACAGGAGTTAGAAAATAAATCGATTAAACCAGAAATTTGTATTTCGACTCAAATATCTCTAGATAATTCCCGTTTGTTGATTCGCATCGCAGATAATGGGCTAGGTATGAATCAAGAATTGAAAAACCGGATTTTTGACCCATTTTTTACTACTAAATCAGTAGGTAAGGGTACAGGATTAGGACTAGCTATCAGCTACCAGATTGTTGTTGAAAAACACGGTGGGACTATAGATTGTGTCTCAGAAGTTGGCATGGGTACAGAGTTTTGGATTGAGATCCCTATTAAACTTACTAGGTAAATTTAATAGTAATCTTTCAGGAGGTCTAAAGAAAACGAAAAACGACCCCCTAAAATCAAGCAATAAGATTAGGAAACAAGGGAAGAAAAAGCGATAAAAAGTCTTACTTGGCTTGAAAAAATAATTTTGGTAACTTATCCAACTCGAATATAATACCATTAACCTTACTTATTGCTAAAATGAATGAGTCAGATGATTTTTTCCAGAAAAAGAGCATGAGTCATGTGGGAATGATTGCAAAGTTTCCATTATGTGTTCATGATCTTGAGTCTTTCATTACTCCTGAAAACCATCTATTTGTCCTCAGTCATTTGGGAATTCCCAATATTGATATTGCTCAATGGAGGTTAAAAATTTCGGGATTAATAGAGCAAAATATTGAATTTTCATATGAGAATTTGCTGAATCTAGAGTATCGTGAGTTAACCGTTTTTCACCAATGTTCCGGTAACCCACTCCAACCAAAAATTCCGACAAGACTTATCACTAATGTTACATGGGGAGGCGTTTCTCTAGGCAAAATTATTCATCGATTGCAAGTTAAACATCAAGCACATTATGTCTGGTTTGTAGGGCTTGATCACGGTGTTTATGAGGGAGTTGCGAGTGATGCCTATATTAAGGATATTCCTATCGAAAAAGCATTAGATAATGATGTGCTACTGGCGTATAAGCTAAACGGAAAACCTTTATCGGCAGAGAGGGGTTTCCCTCTACGGCTTGTTGTTCCAGGTTACTATGGCACTAACTCGGTGAAATGGCTCTCGCATATTTATGTCACAGATAGGCGATCGCCAGGAATTTTTACAACTACCTTCTATAATGATCGAGTGGGAGAGGATACTGCAACTTTAAAACCCGTTTGGGAAGTTGCACCGGAGTCTGTAATTGTTTATCCCCACCAAAATGAGGTATTAAATCTTCAACCTCAAACACTTTGGGGCTGGGCTTGGGCATTCAATGGCATCCAGTCAGTTGATATTAGTACGGATGACGGCATTACTTGGCAAGCTGCCGAAGTTGAAGCGCGGTTGCAATATGCCTGGCAAAGATTCACATTTCAATGGACTCCATCAACGCCAGGACAATATAAATTGATGAGTCGCGCCACTGACTGTAATGGGGCAATTCAACCAATTCAGGAAGAACGTAATGCTGTTTATGCAGTAGTAATTACGGTTAAATCAGTGAACAGTAAATAGAGGAGAGAGCAAAATCCCCCTCCTCCATCGCATAATCTATGAAAAAATGCAGAGATAGCTTAGACAGGATTTAGCGATCGCTCTGACTGATAAACTCTAGCAAAGGGTTCTTGACAGGAATGAGTTGTAATATAAGCATGAAACTCATTGATCAAGTCGGTAAAATACTCAAACGCTACATCAATAAATTCTAGTATTTGCTGATAAATCTCCTCTGGCACTTCAATCTCTGCCATTACTTGCAGAGAAGCAGGAGTATGGAGAGTGTGAGTATTTTCTATGTGGTTGTGCCGCATTCCGAAATAACGGAACTCTGCTTCAACTAGTTCTTGCAGTTGTAGTGCCGCAGACATAGTTGAACGGAAAAAGACATTTGCTGTCACTTCAGAGACTTCTATGGCAACTAATTTGATAATCGGATGCGCTCCATGAGTATACCGCTCGAACAGAGGAAACATGGAACGGGAAACCTTAGTATGCTCACTCCAAATGAATCGCACCGCATCGCTAAACCGCATAGGATAGTCAATGCCCATCTTTTCCATGTCTTCCAATAACCATTGCCAATGGAAATGCTCTTCGTGGGTATGCACGTTGACCATATCTTGAATGTAATTGGTCGTTGGCTCATCTCTGAGAACTCTTTTGCACAACTCACTGAACTCCATTGCCAGTGGAGTAATTACAGGTGCAAATGCTAACCTCTGCCGGGGGTCAATTGTCTCGTCTTCCATATACTGAAAGAACGGCAACTGGGCATATTCCTGATTCTTTTTTTCGATCAACTCAAGAATTGATTTCATTTTAATACTCCTAAAGATAGACAATGGATAAATAACCAACTTGTTTATCTAGTTGGTATACCACTCTCAGATAAAAGGGTCTAGCAAATGCAATGTGATTTCCCGTGGATACAAGCTCTCCCTTAGAAGAGAAGTAAACTGCGGTAAATATTTTCTCTTATTGTTCGCCCATCTTGTTCAACATTTATTCAATTCAAAATGTGAATTGAATAGATAGGATTATCAACAGTTATTAGCACAATTAAAGAATAGCTGTCCGTTGGGATTCAGAGTCCTTTAACAATACAATTGGGGTGTTTCAGTGGGGTCAAATCCCCGATTAAAACTGTGATAACTGTTCATTGATTTAATATTTCATGAGTTGATAAATACTTCTCCTTTTTGCTGATTATCTAGCTTATGAGTTACTCATCAATTTAGCTAGTCATATAAATTAGCTTCAACTATCTTATTAATTCTGTCTCTGGCTTGTAAATTGGTTAATCTACGGTTTTTTTATATTTAATATGGTAATTATCTCAGTATTTTTTGTTTCTATTAAAGTATTTTTCTAAAAATTGAACTACGTAAATCTTCTATAATTTTTGGCTTTGACTGCTATATATGGGATTCCTGTATAAATTATCTTTGATTTCTGGAAAAAGCTACGAGATAATACGAGTACAAATATTTGTATAAAAAACAGCAATGAAAATCCAGTATCTACAAGCTGCGATGGCAAAACTACAAAAATTTATCAACCTCAGTGCTGAGTGAACTAAGAATTAGCGCAGCTAGTGTATACGGTAGTTTTGCAGTTGCTCCAAATTTCGGTGTCCACTAATTTCTTGGATGACACGCAAGGGAATTCTGGCATTGTTCATTAAAGTCAGCGCAGTCCGGCGGCAACTGTGTGTTGATGTGATAATACCAATCAATACAATAAGACCTAGTGATCTGCGAAAATAGTTAACGCCTTGAAATAATTCCATCCACGCCCAAGTAAATAAAGAGCCATTTGCTACTACGTCTAACACTGTATTGATTTGGCCATTCAATCGTAATCATTTATAAATGCCAATACATTAAACTCTAATGTGGCTTTTTT
Organism: Anabaena sp. CCY 9402-a; assembly: GCF_963920945.1. Classification (NCBI taxonomy): domain Bacteria; kingdom Bacillati; phylum Cyanobacteriota; class Cyanophyceae; order Nostocales; family Nostocaceae; genus Anabaena; species Anabaena sp. CCY 9402-a. The sequence continues at coordinate 10,619 of NZ_CAWUDL010000086.1, read as the reverse complement.
ACTCAAAGATAAATTTTTACTTATACATTTAATTAAATATTTATTTAATACGTGTCTGTCTAAAGTAAACCACTTTGGCATTAATACCTGTACACTGATTCCAATACCTGAATAAGTGCAATAGCAAAAACACAAAACAGCCATCAAATCATCAAGAGTCATCCATCTTAATTTTGCTGTACATAAGTAGTTATTATCAACTAACTAAGCACGGTAAAAAATATCATGAAGGCTGCAAGAAACATTAAGCTTTACTTGCATTAGTTCTTGCATACACAAAAATAAAAATTCACTGGGAAGAAATTTTTATGTCAGAATTTTTTAATCAAGTTACTCGCCGCAAATTTATCTTCACAGCCGGAGCATCAGCCAGTGCTGTGTTTTTAAAAGGGTGTTTAGGTAATCCGCCAGAAGCTAACACAGGAGGGAATACCCAATCTGTACCAACTGCTCAAGCAGCAGCAAATATTAGCCCAGAACAAGCTCCAGAAGTAACTAAAGTCAATTTAGGATATGTGCCGATTGTGGAAGCTGCGCCTTTAATTATTGCTCAAGAAAAAGGCTTTTTTGCGAAGTATGGTATGACCAATGTTGAGCTAGCCAAACAAGCTTCTTGGGGTGCAGCTAGAGATAACGTAGAAATTGGTTCGGCTGGTGGTGGGATTGATGGTGGTCAATGGCAAATGCCTATGCCTCATTTAATTACGGAAGGTTTAATTACCAAGGGTAATAAGCCAATTCCCATGTATGTATTATGTCAGTTAATCACACATGGAAATGGGATTGCGATCGCCAATAAACACCAAGGTAGCGGTATCGGCTTAGAATTAGCGAGAGCTAAGGCTGTATTCTCCAAACTCAAAGCCTCCCCCACGCCCTTCACAGCCGCCCAAACCTACCCAGCCGTTAACCAAGATTTCTGGATTCGTTACTGGTTAGCAGCCGGAGGTATTGACCCCGATGCAGACGTAAAATTGCTCACCGTTCCATCAGCGCAAACCGTCGCCAACATGAAGACAGGAACAATGGATGCTTTCAGTACCGGCGACCCCTGGCCTTTCCGCATCGTTAAAGACAAAATTGGCTATATGGCTGCACTGACAGCAGAAATTTGGAAGAATCACCCCGAAGAATATCTTGCTATGAGAGCAGATTGGGTTGATCAACATCCCAAAGCCACCAAAGCTTTATTAAAAGGCATCATGGAAGCTCAACAGTGGTGCGACAACTTTGATAACCGCCAAGAAATGGCTAATATTTTGTCACAAAGAGCTTATTTTAATGTGCCGGTTGATGTTTTAATCGACCCATTCATGGGTAAATATGACATGGGTGAAGGTCGCAAAATTGATGACAGATCAATGGCAGCTTTGTATTGGAAAGATGAAAAAGGTAGCGTTTCTTATCCTTATAAGAGTCATGATTTGTGGTTCATTACCGAAAGCGTGCGTTGGGGATTCTTGCCTAAAGATTACATTGTAAATAATGCTGCCAAAGCTAGAGCATTAATCGATAAAGTCAACCGCGAAGATATTTGGAAAGAAGCAGCGAAAGAAGCAGGAATTGCGGTTGGTGATATTCCGACAAATACATCTCGTGGTGTAGAAGAGTTTTTTGATGGTGCAAAATTCGACCCCGAAAACCCCGAAGCATACCTCAAAAGTTTGCAAATCAAAAAAGTCAGTGTTTAATCAATAGCTTTCTAGAGACGCGATTCATCTCATCTGGGTATTGAGTAGAATTTACACCTCTACACCCCTTTTCATTTGTCATCTGAGGAACATTAAAAATCATGACCATAGCACAAAGAAGAGCTGCTAACCCAAAGTTTGAGAACAGCTTCCTATCTCGTCTGCAAAAACAATTTCCTGAACTTGTTCCGCCGATTTTGGCGATCGCAATTTTTCTCGCTATCTGGCAACTGTTTTCTTGGACTCCTGGCGCGACATTACCAGGGCCTATTAAGGTTATACAAGATACTTGGATTTTGATTTTGTATCCCTTTTATGATAGAGGTGGCATTGATAAAGGATTATTTTGGCAGATTTGGGCTAGTCTGCAACGGGTAGCTATTGGTTACTCTTTAGCTGCCGTGATTGGTATTGCTTTAGGCATTGCGATTGGTGTGAATAAAACCATGTCTAAAGCTTTAGATCCTCTGTTTCAGTTATTGCGAACTGTACCGCCTTTAGCTTGGGTGCCGATTTCCTTAGCAGCTTTAAGACAAAACGAACCCGCCGCCTTGTTTGTCATCTTTATTACCGCAATTTGGCCGATTCTCATTAACACGGCTGTAGGTGTCAAAGAAATTCCCCAAGACTATAACAATGTTGCTAAAGTGCTGCAACTGTCTAAAAAAGACTATTTCCTTAATATTCTCATTCCTGCGGCTTTACCCTACATTTTTACTGGGTTGAGAATTGCGATCGGTTTAGCTTGGTTAGCAATTATCGCCGCAGAAATTGTCATGTCAGGAATTGTCGGTATTGGTTTCTTTATCTGGGATGCCTATCAGAATAACTACATCAGCGAAATTATTTTGGCACTAGTTTACATCGGTGTAGTGGGTTTGTTACTAGATAAACTCATGGCTTGGATTCAAAACCTGATTTTACCGACAGAACAGAAGTAATACCAATTCGCAATTCGCAGTTGGGTAGGGTGCGTCAGTGCGATAGAACCGAACTATACTCAGAAATTATTCATGCTGACGCACCCTACAGTTTGGATATTTTTTTATCTGGAAGTCCCTAATTGATGGTTAACGGTTAACCGTTAACTGTTGATGCTGAGTATCACATTATCCGTTATTAGTCATGTTTATGAAACTTATTGCCACAATTTAAATTTTTCATGGGTAGGAAACTAATGATAAACATTGATATATCACAATGATTATTCAATTCCATAAACAATAAAATTTACTAATCAATCGCTTCAGGAATTGGCATTTTACTAATTTTTTTTTTCAGGTAAACATAAGAGATAAGAAAACTCGCTCTACATAATATATTTTTGGATAAAACTAATGGTCGCACTCACACAACTTAATCAAGTTAACCCCAACTCTGGAAGATTGACAATTGAAACTGTGGAAATTGCCCCTCAAACAACTGCTATTCGTTGTCTAGATTGGGATAGAGAACGTTTTGATATTGAGTTTGGTTTAAGGAATGGCACGACTTATAATTCTTTCTTAATTCAGGGTGACAAAGTTGCTTTAGTTGATACTTCTCACCGCAAGTTTGAGCAGTTATATCTGGAAATAATTACAGGATTAATCGACATAAATCAGGTTGATTATTTGATTATTAGCCACACTGAACCAGATCATAGTGGCTTAGTTAAAGATATTTTGCAATTAGCTCCTGATATTACTGTTGTTGGGGCTAAAGTAGCTATAAAATTTTTAGAAGATATGGTTCACCAGCCCTTTAAATCAATGCTGGTAAAAAGTGGAGAACGCCTAGATTTGGGCAATGGTCACGAGTTAGAATTTATTTCTGCGCCTAACTTACATTGGCCTGATACAATCTTCACTTATGACCATAAAACTAGCATTCTTTACACCTGTGATGTGTTTGGAATGCACTACTGTGATGATCACACTTATGATGAGAATTTCACTGCAATCGAAGAAGATTTTGCATATTATTATGACTGCCTTATGGGGCCAAATGCGCGGTCTGTATTGGCAGCTTTAAAGCGGATTGAAAAGTTAGAAATAGGAACAATTGCAACAGGTCACGGGCCTTTACTAAAATACTCTACTTCTGAATGGATTGAACGTTATCAAAATTGGAGTTTAGAGCAAGCTAAAACAGAGACATTAGTAGCTTTATTTTACGTTGAAGATTACGGTTATAGTGAGAGTTTAGTAAGAGCGATCGCCTCCGGTAGTGCAAAAACAGGTGTGGCAATAGAATTAGTAGCTCTCAATGATGCCGAACCCCAAGAAATCAGAGAATTAGTTGCACAAGCGGCTGGTTTAGTGATTGCAATGCCTCCCCAATCTTCATCTGTAGCACAAGCAGCCTTAAACACTATCTTGGCTGCTGCTCACAATAAACAAGCAATTGGTTTATTAGAGTCGGGAGGAGGAGAAGATGAACCCGTTTACCCCTTACGCAATAAGTTTCAAGAACTAGGATTAATTGCAGCTTTTCCCCCTATTTTAGTTAAGGAAATTCCCACCAAAGTCATAGAGCAATTATGTGATGAAGCAGGAACGGATCTAGGGCAATGGTTAAATCGCGATCGCACAATCAAACAAATCAAATCTCTCAATAGCGAAATCGAAAAATCCCTAGGGCGGATTAGCACAGGATTGTATATTATCACCGCCAAAAAAGGAGACGTTCAAAGTGCAATGCTGGCTTCTTGGGTGACACAAGCAAGTCTTAACCCCTTGGGAGTAGCGATCGCAGTTGCCAAAGATAGAGCCATCGAATCCTTAATGCACGTAGGCGATCGCTTTGTGTTAAACGTCTTGGAAGAAGGCAGATATCAAGGATTAATGAAACATTTCCTCAAGCGTTTTGCTCCCGGTGCAGATCGCTTTGCTGGAGTCAAAACATATCCGGCTGCTACCAATGAATCGCCTATTTTAGCTGAAGCTCTAGCTTACATGGAATGTGAAATCACCAGCCGCATGGATTGTGGAGATCATTGGGTGATTTATAGCACCGTTCAAACTGGACGAGTTGCCGAGGTAAATGCACTAACCGCCGTCCATCACCGCAAAGTTGGTAATCATTACTAATTTGTGAATTGTTATTCTTCCCAGCCTCCTTGTCCCCCTTGTCTCCCTACCCCATGCGCAGAGTTCTCTAATTTTGAATTTTGAATTTTGAATTTTGAATTAATTAGCCCCCTTCCCTAATCTCCTCACAACAGCCATGTACAATCCTGCTGAAGATAACTCAACCCCTATGTATGAAATCAATCGGGGACGCGTCGTGCGAACCTTGGAATTTATCCAAGACGTGATAGTGATTTGTCTGTGTATTGGTTTATTTAGCTTCATGTTACTTCAGGTGAGAGATATGTTTCTCTCCTTACTTCCGCCGCTAAATTTTCATGCTGTCACCGCCGATATTCTTTTTTTACTAATCTTAGTTGAGTTATTCCGACTGCTGATTATCTACCTACAGGAACATCGAGTATCTATTGGGGTAGCTGTTGAAGTTGCCATTGTTTCTGCCTTACGAGAAGTGATTGTTAAAGGTGTTCTAGAAACCAATTGGACTCAGGTTTTAGCGACTTGTGCCTTCTTATTAGTTCTAGGAGTCTTACTAATTCTGCGCGTCTGGCTACCCCCCACCTTTGAAGGCATTGATCCAGAACAAGCAATATCAAAACGCTATCAGAGTCGAATCAAATCGGAATTAATAGAAACCAACAACCATTAAAAATCAAAATTCAAAAACTCCTACCTCCTGTCAATTCCCATATCAAGAGAGGTTACTATGTCTGCTAATACTGTAACAACCAATCGTCAAAGAGATGTTCAGGTAGCTGAAATTGGTAAGAATACATTAATTTTGCGATCGCGGACTTGGGAGAGACTAAAATTTGAGGTTGAGTATTCCCGCCAAAAGGGAACTACAGCCAATTCTTATCTCATCCAAGCTGATAAAAAAGCTTTAATTGATCCCCCTGGTGAATCTTTTACGGAAATTTACCTCCAGGAACTAGGGCAACATCTAGATTTCACCACCCTAGATTACATTGTTCTCGGTCATGTCAACCCGAACCGTAGAGCTACTTTGCAAGTGTTGCTCTCTCAAGTTCCACAAGTCACCTTAATTTGTTCTCGCCCTGGGGCTAATGCACTCAAAGCAGCTTTTCCTGAGTGGGAATCACGCATTCAAGCTGTGCGCTCTGAAGATACTCTAGATTTAGGACAGGGACATCATCTTACATTTGTCCGCGTACCGACTCCCCGTTGGGCTGATGGATTGTGTACATATGATTGTGCCACCAAGATTCTCTATACAGATAAATTATTTGGCGCACATATTTGCGAAGATACCTTATTTGATGAAGACTGGAAAACTTTAGACGCGGAACGTCGTTACTATTTTGAGTGTCTCCATGCACCCCAAGCCAAACAAGTTGAAGTTGCTTTAGAAAAGTTCTCGGCTTTCCCCGCCAAATCTTACGCCCCGGCTCATGGGCCAGTTGTGCGTTACAGCCTCAGCCGATTTAATTATGATTACCGCCAATGGTGTCAAGGGCAAAAATCTCAAGAATTAAGTGTAGCGTTGCTTTATGCTTCTGCTTATGGAAATACAGCAGTTTTGGCGAATGCGATCGCTCAAGGTTTAATTGAAAATGGCGTTAATGTCGAATCTATCAACTGTGAACTAGCAGATACCGCCGAAATTACCCGCATTGTCGAAGCAAGCGACGGATTTATAATTGGCTCACCCACTTTAGGCGGCCATGCGCCTACTCAAATTCAAACTGCTTTAGGAATAATTCTAGCCACAGCAGCGAAAACCAAATTAGCCGCAGTGTTTGGTTCTTACGGCTGGAGTGGAGAAGCCATTGACTTAGTAGAAAACAAACTCAAAGATGCCAATTATCGTTTAGGATTTGAATCAATTCGCGTCCGCTTCACCCCTACATCGGAAGTTCTTCAACAATGTCAACAAGCCGGTGCAACCTTTGCCCAAAACTTGAAGAAAACTAAAAAATTGCGGACTACCCGCCAAGTTGTGACAGAAACCCATGTAGATCGTACCGAACAAGCAGTAGGGCGGATTATTGGTTCTTTGTGTGTTGTCACAACTCATGATGAAGACACCCACAAAGGCGTTTTAACTTCTTGGGTATCTCAAGCCACCTTTAACCCTCCAGGCATCATGATTGCGATCGCTGATGAACAAAATGCAGATTTAATGTGTCATTCCGGCGATAAATTTGTGCTGAATATTCTCAAAGAAGGTAGAAATGTCCGCCGCTATTTTTCCCGGCAAAGCACTTTAGGAGATAACCCATTTATCAATCTTTCTACTAAAACCGCCGTTAATGGTTCTCTCATTCTCACCGAAGCATTGTCCTATTTAGAATGCACAGTTCAAAATCAAATTAAATGCGGTGACAGATGGTTAATTTATGCAGTAGTGGATAGCGGTGAAGTCCTAGAAAACGAAGGACTAACAGCCCTCGAATACCGTAAATCAGGCAGCTATTATTAATTCATAATTCGTAATGGACTTCGTCCCGCTACGCTAACGTAATTCGTAATTGGTGAAATTCTGCCTACTGTTTGCTCTATCGTTCCTTGCCAATTTTTTGATTAAATTACCAATTTTAAAGCTACTATGCCTACATTCGTTGCTGTTGACCAAATTGACAAAGTATTTAACCTGACTGGCGGTGGTCAATATATCGCCTTGAAAGGAATTGATCTACAAATTAAAAAAGGTGAATTTGTTTCTTTAATTGGTCACTCCGGTTGCGGTAAATCGACTTTATTAAATATGATTGCTGGTTTGGATTTACCCACAGAAGGTATTGTGACTCTGGAAGGACAAAGAATTACCAAACCCGGGCCAGATAGGATGGTGGTATTCCAAAATTATTCTTTGTTGCCTTGGCGGACGGTACGAGAAAATATTACTCTGGCTGTAGATTCAGTCATGCGGGGAATGCCGGCAGCTGAACGGAAGGCGATTGTTGAAAAACATATTGATATGGTGGGTTTGCGTCCCCATGCAGATAAACAGCCGGGGATGTTATCGGGGGGACAAAAACAACGAGTTGCGATCGCTCGCGCTCTAGCGATTCGTCCTAAACTATTACTATTAGATGAACCCTTCGGCGCACTCGATGCCCTGACACGGGGTAACTTACAAGAACAGTTAATGCAAATCTGCGAAGAAAATCAAGTTACCGCCGTGATGGTAACTCATGACGTAGATGAAGCAGTGCTGTTGTCTGACAGAATTGTCATGCTCACCAACGGGCCAGAATCGAAAATTGGTGACATCCTCGAAGTTGATATCCCCCGCCCCCGCAAACGCATGGAAGTAGTAGAACATCCCAGCTACTACAGCTTACGGAGTGAGATGATTTACTTCCTCAACCAGCAAAAACGGGTGAAGAAAATCCGCGCCCGTAAAATAGCCGATGTGGCTAGGCATGGGTTAGAAAAAGTTAACCTAGAAATTGGCTTTTTACCCCTCACCGCCTGCGCCCCCTTAGCAGTAGCCAAAGAAAAAGGTTTCTTCACCAAACACGGCTTAGATGAAGTTAACCTCATCCGGGAAAGTAGCTGGCGCGGTATTGTTGATGGTATGGCTGGCGGTTATATTGATGCAGCACAAATGCCTTCTGGGATGCCCATGTGGTTAACACTCGGAGGACATAATAATAAACCCCTCCCCGTTGTCACCTCCCTCACCATGACTCGCAACGGTAACGCCATCACCTTAGCTAAACGCTTCTATGACCAAGGTGTACGTACCTTATCTGACTTCAAAGATTACCTACTGCGTACCCGCGAACAACGCCACATCATGGGCGTAGTGCATCCAGCATCTATGCACAACTTACTCCTACGTTACTGGTTAGCGGCTGGGGGAATTGACCCCGACTTAGATGTAGACATGAAAACCATCCCTCCCGCCCAAATGGTAGCTGACTTACAAGCCGCCACCATTGACGGTTACTGTGTCGGTGAACCTTGGAACTACCGCGCCGCCGAGGAAGGTGTAGGCTTTACCATAGCCACAGACTTAGAAGTTTGGTTAGGACATCCCGGTAAAGTTCTCGGTGTGCGGGAAGATTGGGCAGAGAAATATCCTAATACCTATATTGCCTTAACCAAAGCCTTACTCGAAGCCTGCCAGTATTGTGCTAACCCCAAAAATGCGGAAGAAATTAGACAAATTTTAGCAAGTAGAGATTACGTTAGCACCGATTTAGAGTACATCCAACTAGAAGACCCTAACGGTGTTACCTGTGATGTAGACCATCCACTACGCCAGTATGCTCACCATCAATTTTACTCCGAGTCAGCAATTAATCGCCCCAGTCGCACCGAACAAATGTGGATTATGAGTCAATTAGCCCGTTGGGGTGACACTCCCTTCCCTAGAAACTGGGTAGAAATCGTCGAAAGAGTTTGCAGCGTCCGCGTATTCAGCACCGCCGCCAGAGAACTAGGTTTAGATATCAGCTACACCCGCCAACCCATTCAATTATTTGATGGTACACCCTTTAACGCTGATGATCCTATTGCCTACCTCAACAGCTTAGAAATTAAACGTGATGTTTCCGTAGCCGAAGTCATCCTAGACTCACCCACTAGAAGAGTAGCTTAAATCAAAAACGAGCCTTTGAACTCCGTTCATGAGTATCAGAACCTCATCTACAAGCAATCAAAACTCCCCTGCTTATCCTCATTCTCCGCGTACCTCTCTCTTGAAAAGTTTCCTACGGAGGGAAACCCTCCTCCAGAACTTTTCACTGCGCTTCCCTCCCTAACCTTTGCGTTAAAAATCCCCCCCTCAAATCACCATGCAAAACCGTAGCACAACCCTTAGATCCCCCTCTTTCCCCAACATTAACTCCACACCATTCTTAGAAATCAAAGACGTTACCAAAGTCTACCCCACCAAAAAAGGCCCCTTCACCGTCCTTGATGGCGTAAACCTCAACGTAGAAAAAGGTGAATTCATTTGCGTCATCGGTCACTCCGGCTGTGGTAAATCCACCTTGCTGAATATGGTGTCAGGCTTTAACATTCCCACCACCGGACAAGTCTTACTAGAAGGTCAACCCATCACCAAACCAGGCCCCGATAGAATGGTAGTCTTTCAAAACTATGCCTTATTACCTTGGCGCACAGCCTTTGAAAACATCTACCTAGCAGTTAACGCCGTTTACCCCAACAAAATAGAAGCCGAAAAACGGTCAATCGTCCGCGAACACCTAGCAATGGTGGGATTAGGTGATGCAATGGAAAAGAAACCCACCCAAATGTCCGGCGGTATGAGACAACGGGTTTCCATTGCTCGCGCTTTGGCGATTCGTCCCAAAGTCTTAATTTTAGATGAACCTTTCGGCGCATTAGACGCGATTACCAAAGAAGAGTTACAGGAAGAACTGCTGAAAATTTGGAACGAAAATCGCTGTACCGTGTTGATGATTACCCACGACATTGATGAGGCCTTGTTTTTAGCAGATAAATTAGTGATGATGACCAACGGCCCACACGCCAAAATTGGTGAAGTCATGGAAATTCCTTTTTCTCGTCCGCGCGATCGCGCCCGCATCATGGAAGATCCGCAATATTACAAACTGCGTAACTATGCTCTAGATTTTCTCTTTAACAGGTTTGCCCATGATGATGTAGGCTGATCATAGGCTGTTGACTCTGTGCCTTTTTGGAGAATAAAAAGTTCAAGCACTGCTGAGATTAAGAAAAGAATTTAAAATAGAGTTACAAAAATTGTCCCAACGGCCAGCTATCCACTTACATCGCAGATGTAAGTGGATAGCTGCGTTATGTTGAAGCCAAAATGTACTTGATTTTATGCGCTGCGGCTCTGTTCTGGAGTTTAGACTAAGCAATGCAAGATAACACAGCAGGGCTGAGTGAATCG
>NZ_CAWUDL010000085.1:0-25541 GCF_963920945.1 Anabaena sp. CCY 9402-a | reverse complement strand
TGGAAACTCGCTCTGGGTCTACTTGTGTGTACACCGTAGCCTACAAGGAGAGAGGTTTGGAGAGGGGTTTTTAAAACTCGTCGAACTCACGTTAATTTTAACGACTTTAAGATCAAAAATATCCAAAATTTAGGGTGCGTCAGTGTGAAACAATCTAGCAATACTGAAAAATTATTCATACTGACGCACTCTACTAAACTTAAATTTGGGATAATTTATTTTTTGTTGTTTTCTTAGTTTGAGTGAATGTAGGCTTTTTCAACAACTTGTTTATAGAATGCTTCCAAGCCTGCAACACAAACTTTATCATCAAATAATTTGTCATGACGCTGACTAATGCGTTCTGAAACATCCCGTCGCCAAGCAGGATTCTGTCCTAATTTGACAGCAATATCAATATATTCCGCTTCATTTTGAGCGATAGTATCTGTCACTCCTATCATTTTCAAAAAGCTATCAGAGTGACGACCCCGCATAAATTCGCCAGGACAAGTAACAATAGGAAGATTACAAGCGATCGCTTCTAAGGTAGTATTACCACCAGACCAAGTAAATGTATCTAAGTAAACATCTGAAAGTAAGTTAATCATCAGATAGTCAAATCTTTCTGGAATACTAAGAAATACACAGTAATCCTCAAATTTTAGCCCTAAAGCAGCAAAAGCTTTTTGTAGGCGTTCTTGAAGTAAAGTACCACGCAAAAATATAAATTTAGCTTGCGGCACACGGCACGCTATTTCCGCAAAAATAAAATCATATTGTGGTAAATATTTAAACGGTGCTTGACAGCATAAATAGAGAACATCATTATCTGACAAGCCAAAATCAGCACGGCTTTTAACAACTTGTGGAATATAAGGTTTAGGGTAAGAAACACCAATATTCGGTAAGCGAATTAATTTTTCTGAATAATGCTCTTGAGCATTTTCTGCTTCCATTAACTCGCTAGACAAAAAGTAATCAATATTAGATAAACCAGTGGTTATAGGATGTCCCCAAGCAACACATTGAACTGGTGCTAATCGCAAAGCACCCATGAGTAAAGTTTGGGGATTCATGCCAATTTCTGGATACACTAAAATGTGTAAATTATCCGCAATTATTTGTTGACAAACACCCGATAAATTGTAAGGAATATGGTGAAAGCAATCACTATATTCTCTAAAATTATTGGTCACTGCATCTGGTTCATTACCTGTGTAATAACAGTAAATTTCAAAATTTTTATGATCACAGTATTTTAACCAGCCAATTAACCAGAGTGTACCACTATAAGAATGCAGATAATGGGAAACATAACCAACCCGAATTTTTTGATTATGTTGTAGTTTAGGCATAGCTAAAGGGGCAACCCATTGAGGAAAATTAGCCGCCATGATTTCATGTACTAACTTCCCATATTGACGTTGTAAATCTATATCATTTTGTGCTTGATATGATAAATAAAAATTAGTTAGCCGACCTATACCAGCTAAAGCACTCTGTTTGTCTTCAAGAGTATTGAGAGATGTTTGCTCAATTAAATCTTGCAATCCTTGAGTATAGCGTTGGCGATAAAATGGTATTTCTTCTTGATTATTGTAAATACTTGGAACTGTCAAATATTTAAGAATCTTAAATGTATAATCATCAGGTAAATCTTGACAAGCCTTTTCCGCACTTACAATAGCTTCTTGAATACGCCGATTACGCCGCAAGTCAATAATCAATGCAAAATGAAATCTACCGTCAGTAGGATAAAGTTTAATTCCTTGCTCTAGAGTCTGAAAATACTCATCTAGCAAGTTTAAATTTCTATAACACTGGCTTAAATCCCAGTGGATATCTGCACTACCTTGGTGTAATTCTAGCAGTTTTTGATATGAGGCGATCGCGTCTTGCCATCTTCCTTGGCTAAATAATTTTTTACTTAAGCAAAAAAAAACTCTTCATCTCGGACTTGACTAAAACTTTCTAGTTTATAAGATGTGAGAGTTTCCGTTTTTGCTTGTATCAGTGCTTGTTGATTTTCATGTTCTAAAATAATTCGTCCATGAATTTGTGGGAGTAAAGCCTTCCACTGAATGTTAGCCAGATTTCCTATCAGAGAAATTTCTAATCCATCAGTAATATCTAAATCTTCCTCCATTAGAAGATTCATTGTAATGCTAGATAGTAATAATTCAGCATCTTCATTCGCGCTATTAGTAGTATCAATCAGTAAAGTAATCTTGCTACTCTCAGAATGAGTTCCTAGTGTCTTAATTACTTGCGCTAACTCTAAATTGATTGACTCTTCTGATTGTGACCAATCAGGAAAAATAATTAAATTCATCTCTTTTAGATATCATGACACAAAAGCAACAACAGTTAAAGCACAAATAACAATTTATCCTGGTATTTTTGACAAAACAACCTTTATTTTTGTGCTAAGAATGCAGGAATTAATTGTTTATAAATAGGAATCATGGATATACTTCTGAACTTTTAACAAAATCATTATATTCTGACATTATTTTTGTAATAATATGACTATATTTATCAGGGAAAGCTACTATATCTGTATAATAAAAAGTATTAGTTTTGTTATTAACATTATTAAATAAATACTCATTTATTTGCTCTACAAATAAAGATGAACATCCATAAATTAAGGGATTACCAAAATTATCCATAACAATATAGTTTTTATAATTCATTTCTGATAATTTATCCAATAAATTTTTCGCCTGATATATGTCTTTTTGAGACGAAATCTCGTTTTCCCAATATAATATTGGATTGTCTTTTTTTATTAAGTTTAAAGAAGATAAAAGAATTTCAAAATCGAATCCATCAGTATCCGTTTTTAAAAGTATACATTTACCCAGATTTTTATCAAGAAATATAGATTCTAATGAATCTGATTTCATAATCTTATTTTTACTTTCTACTGCTCTCCCCGTACCTTTATTTTTTAGCAATTCCACATTATTAAAGTTATTTCCTGAGACAAAAGAATTCACAATAGTTGCTCTTTGTCTGTATCGTGAAAGATTATATTCCATAATCTGGAAAAAATCTTCATCAGCCTCTATACATAAAATTGGGTTTAAGCAATATTGGAGTAACAAAGCTGTTGTATCACCAATATTTGCTCCAATATCAATTATACAATCTTGATTGTTTGGTAAATGTTTAGCTATAACACCAATAAACTTATCATAAAGTCTAAACCTACTCTGGTAGTATGGCAACGCGTGATCATCGGGAATAATAATTGGTATTTCTCTGATATTGTAAGTAGGTAAATGTTTAAATATTTTATTTTTTTCTTGATTCAACTCTTGTAATATATTATCTATTTGATGATTTAAATTATTAATTTCGCAAGATAGTATTTTATTTATTGCGACTTGCGACAAAGCTTGATGATGCTCATATTTTAAAACAATTCTAGCATTGATACGAGGTAGTAAAGTTTCCCATTGAATGTTAGCCAGATTTCCTATCAGAGAAATTTCTAATCCATCAGTAATATCTAAATCTTCCTCCATTAGAAGATTCATTGTAATGCTAGATAGTAATAATTCAGCATCTTCATTCGCGCTATTAGTAGTATCAATCAGTAAAGTAATCTTGCTACTCTCAGAATGAGTTCCTAGTGTCTTAATTACTTGCGCTAACTCTAAATTGATTGACTCTTCTGATTGTGACCAATCAGGAAAAATAATTAAATTAATTTCTTTAAGGTTTAAAGATAGAAGAGTCGCATCAATTAAAGCGGAGCTAACAATTTCTGACATTTTAGACCAAGAAAACTTTTGTATTTGAGCTAAACCCCCACTAATTAATGATTGGCGAATAGACGGTTTTTGCACCTCACATAGTGCATTTGCCAATCCATCTACATCTTCATCATTTACATATATTGCAGCTTCTCCTGCAACTTCTGGAATCGAAGCATTAGGACAAGTAATTACAGGACAACCACAAGCCATTGCCTCTATTATCGGCATTCCAAATCCTTCATATTTAGAAGGATAAACTAATGCGATCGCACCAGAATAAGCTATTGCTAACTCTTCATCACTGAGTTGTAATGTATGAACAACACTACCTAATGTATATGCTCTAAATTCAGATGCTAACGCACCCCCAACGCCTGTACAAACTATATCGAATCCATAGCTGTTAGCAAGTTGTGAAAAAGCTCGGAAGAACAAAATACCATTTTTATAACCACTACCTGTCCCAACCAAGAGGAAATAAGGTTTTGTAATACCATATTTCGTTTTAAAACTATTAACTTTTGAAGATGCTGCTGGTAATAGCGGATTCTTCACACCACAGTGCGCTACCGTTACAGATTCTCTAGAGATATGAGTAAATAATCTTGCCAGATCACGCGCAGTATTTTCTGAAATTGCTATGTGAGTAAACGCTTGTTTGATAGCCTGATGTTTTGCTTGCCACATGGGATTATTCATATCCCATCCCATAACTTCTGGTATCATGTCATAAGCCATGAATACAGAAGGCGTTATAATTGGTGTAGTGTAGTAGGAAGAGATAAATAAATCTGCACCTTCTTGATCACACACTTGCTGTAGCATTTCACGATCAGCGTCGGTGTTATCATAGTCATAGCTTGGTATAGTCAGGTATCTAATACCAGGAATTTTAGGAGATGTTCCTACACGATCAAGTACAATAATATGCTTAGAGAAACTATTGCTTGCCCATTCTTCTAACAAAGATTTCCAGACACGAGCAATACCTGTTTTATAAAGTTGAAAGAATACACCATCTATTAATATAGTTAGATTTTTTGAGGCAGATTCAATTTCTGTTTTTTGACCATTTACATAATTAGGATAATGATGATTAATTAGTGATGTAACAGCTTTGGAATAGTCACTTTGCAGTAAAGATTCTTTTATGAAATTATTAGAATTACCGTGGCACGCATTATAAAAAATATCAGAGGATAGTTTCTTTTCGGTTAGTAAGTGTAAAGATTTACCATTAGAGTAAAGATTTAAATTATATTTATTCGCAATTACTGATAAAGCTTCAAATGTATATAGTGATATATGCTGTCCCTCATGAGTTGCATAGTACCACCATTCATCAGGTTTAGGGTTATTTTCTGGTAAAAGTTCTGTACCAAATAAAATATTTTTAGAAAATTGGAGAATATTTTCTACTTCTTCAATAGGATTAACAAAATGCTCAAAAACTTCAAATGCCGTTACTAATTCATAATTGTTATTTTCGTTTTTATCTATTTCAAAACCTTGAGCAAACAAATTAGTGCAGAATTTATCAAACCAATGAAAATCAAAACCTAAATCCCTCATCATCCTAACGAAAAGACCATAACCACCACCGTAGTCTAAAAATTTATCCTCATGATCAAAAACATGAAAAATTATTTGAGATGTTCTTTGTGAAAGATGATGATTGCGGAATACTAGACCAACATCAGTTTTAGCGATAGCATCAGAATAAGCTTCTGTTAACCAATAGGGTTCTTCTGTTTGAACAAAGCCACAATTAGAACATTGAAAATAATTTACATTATATTTACCTAACAAAATGGTGTCAGCAAAAAAAATTGCATCAGATTCACAGACTTTACATTTTATCGACATAAAAATTTATACCCTTTATATTTTTTTGAATAAGAAATGCTCACAATAAGTCAACTATTATTCATTAGTTAGGTTTAGTTTTATTTTTATTATTTTTTTTCGCGCTTCTTAATATCCTCCAAAATAACCTTATAATCTTGTCTATCAGGATGCAGCTTAATCAACTTCTCCAAAGGCTCTATTGCGCCTTTAAAATCTTTCAACTGCACCCGCGCTAAAGAAAGCTTCTCCAATGCGATTTGGTTATTTGGTTCTCGCTGTAAAACTAAGTCATAACCTTTAGCTTGTTCTTGTAATGAAGACTCAAGAGATGTAGTGGTAGTTACTGGCTGCGGATTCTGGATAGCCTGTTGAATTGCTGGAACGACTGCAAAAACCGTTGAACCTACAAAACCAATAACCGAAACTATTGTTACAATCCTTGTTTTCCGTTCAATCTGCTTTTTACGAGCAATTAAATATTCTTCTCCTGGACTAGCCATATTTTTACGTTACTTGTGGTAAATACTTAGTTACAGCAATCTTCTAGATAAGAGATTACCCAATTACCACCCAGAAACTAACATCTGAACTAAAAACTTTTCATGTTTGAAGGGAAATAGTGCCGCAAGGCGGAAGTCAAAAGTCAAAAAGTTTGTATATCAAGACTTGTGCCTGTTTGAAATGGTAGCTTGATTTACTCCGTGCTGTACGAAGGGGATTGCACTTCCCAGAGGGAACGGAGAGAACTAGTAGGCTCAGTGGGGACTGGAGACAGGGGACAGGGGAGAAAATTTCGATACCCAATTTTGATATGTCTGCTTAATCTCTAGAGAAAAATTAAATCTATGTTAAGATTTACAATGGTTTGATTTAACTTTAGATGTTTGCGTTATTGTGTATAACGGTTGAACCTACAGAGCAAACATTCGCTCACTGTTCTTTCGACATCTTCAATCAGCCAGTATTTTATGGGCTTTATAAAAATTGCACAGATTCTGGTAGATACAAAAAATAAGTTTTTACAAGTCGTCCCTGCTTCTGCTGTTATTGCAACCTTGAGGACGACAGGTTTTTTCTTCCTGCATTCACTATATGTGCTTGGTGAAATCTAAGTTTTGTGGAGTAATTACCGTACAAAACCGAATTTCATCATAAATGAGCAGAGTTTGTTATGGTATAGTAAGAAAGTTAAGACTAGCTTTGCCAAAAACACACTCTACGCATTGTTGACATTTGCAAGACGGAAAGCAGTTTTGATTAAGCATTTCATTTACCCAATAAAATTTTCAATTGATATAGAGGTTATGACTCAGCAAGTAATTCACCCAATGGTGAAATTGCAGCGTAACGTGCAATCACTCCTTGAATCGAATATTATCAAGCCAAATGATAGCATTTGGAAAATTGCGCTGCTTTATGGCAATGACTGGCAGCACTGGAAACAGGAACTGCTAGATTTCGGTTTCACTATGCAAGACCCAATCGGCGATTTACTTGATGTTGAAACGTGGGATGAGGAATAGATTGGGGACTGGGGACTGGGGACACGAGCAATATACATGAAGCGCAATCTATCTAAATAGTGATAGCGTCCGTAGCCATCAGCTATGTTCAGCAAAATGCTAAAAGCTGCTCTGCGTAACTGATAGCTCAGATTGTAACATTCACAATCTGGTAATCTGTTTGCCAGTCGATAAGCAGCTTTTAATAACTTGAGACTGTCTTGATAGAAGTCTAAAGACTCAAAACCCCTATCTGCCATATCATGCCAATAAAAAGTCCTTCAATTTTATGAAGGATTGTCACCAATTGCCCAATCCCCAATCCCCAATCCCCAATCCCCAATCCCCAATCCCCAATCCCCAATCCCCAGTCCCTTAATGACAATTAGCTAATACTTGGGCTAATTCCTTCGCCGTTTGATAACGATCGCGTGGTAAAGGTTCGGTAACGCGCTCGATAATCTCTCTTAGTTGGGGCGTAACAGTAGGAATTTTGCTCACATCGAAGTGAAAGTTACGTCCTTTTTGGCGATAAAACTTGAACGGGTTTTCACCTGTAAGCAGAAAAATTAGTGTTGGTCCGATCGCATATAAATCAGATTGTGTCAGAGGTTGTCCCCGTTCCTGTTCGGGAGCGCAATAACCCTCTGCACCTATACGAGTACCTGGGGTTGTGCCAATTTCCTTAACTGCGCCAAAATCCAGCACAACTATTTGATTATCTGCATTCCGCACCATCAGGTTAGCGGGTTTAATATCGCGGTGGATTAGTGGTGGTTCTTGGCTATGAAGGTAATCTAGAACATCGCAGGTTTGAATCATCCAGGCGATCGCTAGCTTTGGTGTAACTGGCCCAGTGGTATAGATTCGTTTTTCCAAATCTTGTCCATGAACTAATTCCATTGCCAAGTATTTTTTACCAGCTTCTACAAAAAAGTCATAATACTTAGGAATTCCCTGATGATTCAGGCATTTAAGGGTGTTAGCCTCCCGTTCAAACAATTCCTGAGCTTTAGCAATTTTCGCCATATCAGCATTCATTTGCTTCAACACGAATAATTGCTGGCGTCCCGCAATCAAGCTATCTCCATCCCAAGCCAGATAAGTAGTACCCATACCTCCCTGTCCCAGAGTTCGCAACACCTGGTAACGGCGAATTGTCTGCTGTACAGTGATAGGCTGACCACAATGAACGCAGAACAGATTCCCAGGAGCATTACCTTCATGCTTACAACTGTGGGATGAACCACTCGACTTGCTACTAGAAATAACTGGTTTAGCAATATTTCCCGGTATCTCACCAGCAGCAGATAATGGGTTATGCCCCACCGTAGGCGTTGGCGTTCCGCCCACCGTAGGCAATTGAAAATTAGGATTCGGTGTCGTCTCCTCCTGAATCTGGAACTGCAAGATTGGCCCACCCTGCGCCAGTTGTAGCTGGGCATTATTAGGCAACGAACCCTGAATTACCAGTACACCGTCTAGAAAAGTGCCGTTTGTACCTTTACTAATTATTTGCCATGAGCCAGCATTCTTAGCAGAACTAACTTGCCGAATTTCGAGATGATGCCGGGAAACCAAACTATCAGTTAAAACAACATGATTATCCGCCGCTCGACCAATCCGAATCACGGCGGAATTTTCAAAGCACCACTGTTTGAGGGGTGTTTTTTGTTGCGGTTCTAACAAAGTGAGAGTAACCACAATACAACCTGGATAAGAGTTAGGGACTGGGGACTGGGAATTTTAGATTTTGGGTTTTGGATTTTAGATTATTCAATCCAAAACTCAAAATTGCAAATCCACTCATTGAAAAGCTGGGGATTGGGGACAGGGCAAAAAAAGTTAAAAATAAGAAGATTCTTTTTTTGTCTTTTAACTTCTACCCTTTGATTTCTTCGTTCCCTAAGAGGGTTTGAATTTTGAATTGATTATTCCCTACTTCCCACATTCGGGCGCACTTTTGCCCGGATAAGTATAGCAGTAATGTTGTCATGACCGTTATATTGGTTTGCCAAGTCGATTAATCCTGTGACACCTTGTTCCAAGTTATTGGCAAAACTTAATAAGGGTTGGAGGTGGGTTTCCCAGTAAGTTTCTAGTAAGTCATTGTCTGATAGACCATCAGAAACCAGAATAAACAGGCTATCCTCACTAATATCGAAAAACTCGACATCAGGATTAATGGCAGTTTCGTCACGAGGCCCCAAGGCTTGAGTCAGTTGATAAGCATCAGGACGAGAATAAGCGATACTAGCTTCTACACCTCTATTGATTTCTCGTTGACCAACTTCATGATCTACCGTCAATTGTTCCAAGCCCCGCTTGCGAGTCAGGCGGTAGAGGCGACTATCTCCCACGTGGGCAACGGCGGCTTGATTACCTTGAATCAGGAGCATCACCAAGGTAGTACCCATGCGTCCCACCCCAGAACGGGCATCTTGTTGATTCTGCCCGTAAATTACCTCATTAGCTAAATAAACCGCTTCCCGAATGATTTCTTCGGTCGGTAGTTGATGAGTATTCCAGTGTTCTTGAAAATATTGCCGCAGGGTCTGGACTGCCAATTCACTGGCTACCTCACCGCCCGCGTGTCCGCCCATACCATCGCAGAGAATATATAACCCTTGTGCTTGTAAAGAGCGGTTTTTGGGTAAATCTACTTTTTCAATTTTAGTTGCAATGCCGAAGCAGTCTTGATTATGCTGACGTTGACGACCAACATCAGTGCATCCTGCATCTTCTAAACTGCTTAACTGTACTGATAAGACAACTGTCGGTAGGTCATCCGCTCTACTGGCAGAATCTTCAAAATCATCTACTTGTAAGAGAGTGGGTGAAGTTGTTTGTTCTGCTTCCATTGGCTGAAAAATGGGGGATGTTGTAACTTCTAATTCTGTGGCTACTTCTTGTAAACGCGATCGCAATTGTGCGATCGTTTGAATAGTACCTTGCTCTAAATCATCCAAAACTTGTATTAATAACCCAAATTGAGTACGTTGTGAACTTCTAAACAACGCCTGCCAAACTCGTCCCAAAGCTCTTAAAGTTAAAGGCTCTGCTGAAAGCCCCAAAGGTTCTTCTTCCTCCTCTTGTAATTCAGACAATATTTGATTATCCCGTGTTTCTCCGTACAGTTTTTGTAGCCCTAGTGACTGGTCTTCATCCAAACGCAGATTCGACAAATCTAACAAACTGTAATGACAGTTAAGTGGTTCTAGTAAAACCCAGAGTTGGGTCATTTGATAACACCAGTGTAAAATTTGTGACGAACTGGTTGTTTCTTTCTTCCACGAATCTAGTAGAGACTGCCAATCAGAACGGTCTTCAATGAGTATCACCTGCACATCACCATCTTGCCAAGCATCATGAATTTTCGGTATTTCTGGGTGATGGGGGGATTGTAAAGAAATGTAAGCCTCTGCAATTTTGGGAATCCCATTGGGTTCTGCCACTGGCGCAATCAAGCCCTGTCGTTGATTAGCTAATATAGTCTCCACTAGTGAGACTTGATAAGGTTGACAATCTAAAACCCTGGCACACACTTCAGCATTCTGGGGTAATGGCGTTGCCAAAAACTGATAACGTTGCTCTTGATCTAAATAAGAGCCTACAGAGAATTGTGGTGGCAAAACTGGATCATTAGGCATTGGGAACGAGGCATCGGGCATTTCCTCATCAATGTTTTCCTCCTCCTCTGCACCCCCTGCTTCCAATCCCCATTGCCCCTTATCCCCACAGGGGGCCGCGAGTTCCCCAATCCCTTCTTTCTTAACAATCGCCCACCAAACTGTTCCACAGTCTGCACCACAGTTATGGCACTGTAGAGCATTGACAGGAACATCGGTACTACATTTAGGACATACCTTGTAGGACAAGGAAGCACCACATTTTTGACAGAATTTGTTAGCGTTAGGGTTTTCAAATTGACACTCAGGACAAATTAGCATAGTGGAAGTTCCTTAATTCCTGTTCCAAGGTGCTTCTAGCCACTAAGATCCAAAGTGCCACAATTGGCCGCACCTGCCTACAGTAGACCTACAAAAAATTGTGGTTTCACCCGTGAATTTTGGTGGCAGTATTAATTGTGACGCATATTAGCTAAATATTTCAGACATCGACAAGGGAATTTTGGTGAAATGGGGGAATGGGGATTGGGGATTGGGAGCAGGGAGTGCAGAAGGGCAGAAGTTATTCAATGCGTGAATTTATCCTTTCAGCGAAAGTTGGATAGTAAAACAGGTACGATTTGACCTACTCTCAACTGTAATTGTACCGCCCAATTGTTGGGTCAGTTTCTGCACTAATGCCAATCCTAAGCCTGTACCGCCTTGCTTGGTAGGGTCGTTAGTAGGAATGCGATAAAATTTGTCAAAAATGCGGGGTAATTCAGTGCTAGGAATTTCTACACCGGAATTAATGACTTGCAAGAGGATGTTGTTGGCTTTTTTCTCGGCAGAAATGATAATGGCTGTATCTGGAGGGCTGAATTTACAGGCATTGCTGAGTAGTTCTATGAATATACGTTCTAAATTAGATGAATCGCAGGCTAGAGGCGGTAGAGAGTGAGGTATCTTGATGCTGAAATTTTGTTGACAAAGGTGAAAATTAAGTTGTTTAAATTTCTCCACCACTTGCCATAGCCATTGCTGGATTTGAATTGTTTCTAATACCAAAGGTTGAGAGTCGCGCTCTAGACGCTTTAAATCAAGAAAATTATTAATAAGATTTATTTCGCGATCGCACTCATTATTTAAAATCTCAAAATAGCAAGCTGCTTTAGAAATTTCTGTATTCCCTTCAAATTTCTGCTCTTTACGTAGTGCGATTCCCAACATCTGAATCGCCATTTTCATATTAGTGAGGGGTGTACGTAATTCGTGGGAAACCGTACTGATAAATTCTTCTTTCAGACGAGTGAGGCTTTCTAGTTCTTCTAATTTATCTGGTATTAATACTTGATTATCTTGTTCATTATGTAACAGCGTATGGCGGGATGATTCATTGGCTCGCCTAGTGTCTTCTGCTTGCTTGTGAGCAGTAATATCTTCACAAAGCATAATAATTACTGGCTTGTGAACCTCATAATCAGGTAGAAACCGCAGTGTTACTTTTACCCATTTTATTTGACTTAGGGGACAGTCTAAACGAAAATCGCCACAGTTAACTGCACTTTCTGCGGCATCTGTCAATAAGGCTTTAAATTCATCAGCTAGCCTTTGTTTCTCTGACTCGCCAAACAATTTTAAAATGGGCTGTTGAATTAATTGTTCTCGTGTGTAGCCGAGACAATTAGCTCCAAACTGGTTAACAGATAAAATTAACCCTGTTACATCTAAACTCAAGTACACAGACGGAATATTTTCATACAGCATCCGATACCGTTGCAGTTCCACTTGGGTATGGCGTAGCTGTTCGGCTAACCCCAGTTCTAAATTAGAGCCTGGTTCAGGTACAAGTTCTAAGCAAGTAGGATTTGCAGACAAGATATTTAGTTGGTGAGTTTGAGTCCAAAGCGATGTCTGAGGAGAAGCAGCTATGCGTCTACGCTGATTTAGGCTCATAAGAGTTAAAATTGCGCTCCAAGGCGGATGTTGACTATTTGGGAATAAAAAAACAGCATTATAGTGTTTTTCCTGGCTTTCTGGTAAAAATCAGCAAATAAAAAGATTATTATGCTTTCTGCACCTTGGAAAATTTTCTATCTACGCCTAGCTATGATTCTTTATCCCGCTTTGCAGGCGAATTATGTAGCAGTTTAACTTCCGATGGCGTTAAATCTCGCCACTCACCTAAAGCTAGACCATCTAAGCGCAAATGAGCTATGCTCACCCTGACTAAACGCAAAGTCGGAAACCCCACCGCCGCAGTCATGCGCCGTACTTGGCGATTTTTACCTTCTGTTAAGGTCATTTCTAACCAAGCTGTAGGCACATTTTTGCGAAATCTAATTGGCGGATGGCGATCGCACACAGGCGGATCTGCTGGTAATAACCTGACCTGTGCTGGTCGCGTGCGGTAATCTTGAATTTCTACCCCTGTTTGTAATCTGGTTATAGCATCTACATCAGGAATACGCTCTACCTGTACCCAATAAGTCCGTTGATGTCCAAAACGCGGATCAGACAGACGATGCTGCAACCTCCCATCGTTGGTTAATAGCAATAACCCTTCACTATCCCAATCCAATCGCCCCACAGCATAAACATCCGGTACATCGATATAGTCCTTGAGGGTCTGATGTTTGGGAGTTTCCTGAGTAAACTGGCTCAAGACACCATAGGGTTTGTGAAAAATAATATAGCGATAGTCATTAGTCATTAGTTATTTTCCCCTGCACCTCTACTGAATTGTCTCCCCAATTACCTAATAGTCAGCTTACCTAAACAGCTTCACACCTTATAAATTGTTAACCTTCTTGTCCCCACCCATAAACAAGGTGATACACTACATCCATGCTAGGGGTGCTTGCACCAACAGGCTGAGATCACACCCTTAACACCTGAGACTGGGTAATACCAGCGAAGGGAAGCTGTTTATCGAGGGAATTTCATATGCGGAAAGAATGGGTTGCTAAACGTAGTGGGCAAAGCAATGTAACTCAAATGCACTACGCACGTCAGGGTGTCATCACCGAAGAAATGCAGTATGTCGCCCAACGAGAAAATCTACCTGCTGATCTGATTCGAGAGGAAGTGGCGCGGGGACGAATGATTATCCCTGCGAATATTAATCACACCAACTTAGAGCCAATGGCGATCGGCATTGCCTCTAAGTGTAAGGTTAATGCTAACATCGGTGCTTCACCCAACTCTTCCAATCTTCAAGAAGAAGTAGATAAATTAAATTTAGCGGTGAAGTATGGTGCTGATACCGTGATGGACTTGTCCACAGGTGGCGGTAACTTAGATGAAATTCGTACTGCTATCATCAACGCCTCCCCCGTTCCCATTGGTACAGTGCCAGTTTACCAAGCTTTAGAAAGCGTCCACGGCACAATTGAGAACCTCACGCCAGAAGACTTTCTGCACATCATCGAAAAACACGCCCAGCAAGGGGTAGACTATCAAACCATCCACGCCGGGATTTTGATCGAACATTTACCTTTAGTAAGAAGCCGCATCACCGGTATTGTTTCCCGTGGTGGTGGTATTTTGGCGCGGTGGATGCTGCATCACCACAAACAGAACCCACTTTACACCCATTTCCGCGACATTATTGAGATTTTCAAAAGATATGATGTCTCCTTCAGTCTAGGGGATTCTCTCCGCCCCGGCTGTACTCATGATGCCTCCGATGATGCCCAGTTAGCCGAACTCAAAACCCTCGGACAACTCACTCGCAAAGCTTGGGAACATGATGTCCAAGTCATGGTAGAAGGGCCAGGACACGTCCCAATGGATCAAATTGAGTTCAACGTCAAAAAGCAGATGGAAGAGTGTTCTGAAGCCCCCTTCTATGTACTTGGCCCCTTGGTGACAGACATTGCACCAGGTTATGACCATATCACTTCCGCAATTGGTGCGGCGATGGCTGGCTGGTATGGTACAGCAATGCTATGCTACGTTACACCAAAAGAGCATTTGGGACTACCCAATGCCGAAGATGTGCGAAATGGTCTGATTGCTTACAAGATAGCCGCCCATGCTGCCGACATTGCTAGACATCGTCCAGGCGCAAGAGACAGAGACGATGAACTCTCTCATGCTCGTTATAATTTCGACTGGAATCGTCAGTTTGAATTATCACTCGACCCGGAAAGAGCGAAAGAATACCATGATGAAACGTTACCAGCAGATATTTACAAAACTGCTGAGTTTTGTTCCATGTGCGGCCCTAAATTCTGCCCCATGCAAACCAAAGTTGATGCTGATGCGCTGACTGAACTAGAGAAGTTCTTGGCAAAAGAACCTGTAACGCAAAGTTAGTAACGTAGGGTGGGCATCATTCATTGCCCACCTGATTAAATACCTGAGATTACTATGCTCCCCTGAAGAATTACTCTGACAGCATTCCCAGCTTTGCCTGCTGTCTACTGGCTTTTTTAATTGTATTTATGGATTGCTTAAAAAATTGGGGAGATTCAATTGTTGTACCATCTGAGCAAGTGAGGAATGAATCAAAAATTTGCTTGGGAGAGTCGCTATGCGACCCTAAAATTCCCCAACTAATTCCCCAATTCTCGATACCGTTCTTGCAGGTCTTTAATCGTAAACACCACCTCAAACTTCAACCCGACAGACTGGTAAAATTCTGCTCCCCCTTGTTGTCTGTCTACTAGTGAAATCACTTCATCAACAACATAACCAGCAGCCCTGAGTCGTTCAACGGCTTTCATCGCAGATTGTCCAGTCGTGACGACATCTTCCAACACCACCACCTTTGCACCTTCAGGTAAATTTGGCCCTTCAATATACGCCTTAGTCCCATGACCTTTAGCTTCTTTGCGAATAATCAAGGCTGGAATTGGTCGATTTTCATAAGCAGAAACTACACTCACCGCCGATACAATCGGATCAGCCCCCAGTGTTAAACCAGCTACAGCTTGAGTATTTGAAGGTAATAGAGATAAGAGGATGCGACCAATTGCTAAAGCACCTTGGGGATGGAGTGTTACCTGCTTACCGTTGATGTAGTAAGAACTGGGTTGTCCAGAAGAAAGAATAAAATCACCCTCTTGATAGGCGAGTTGACAAAATAAATCCAGTAGTTTTTGACGCAGATTAGTGACATCCGCAGTAGCTGCCCAATTATCTGACTGGGTAAGGGTTTCAGTAGAATACGTCATTACAAAACACTAAAAGTTATGCTACACCAAAGGTTGAACTCATAAGAGTTCTGAACTTAAGCATAAGTTAAGATTTACCCAAAAATTGAGGAGTAAACAAGATGGGTATAAAATTTAAGTCTCTTAGTGGTTTGTTAGTGCTTTTAGCTACTGGTATGGCTTTTCCCTCGATCGCTAATGCTGAGTCAGAAGTACCCAATTATGAAAGCACAAGTGATGTATTTGAGCGTGCTTATTTCCGCCATGATCGCAATTTTTATGAAAATACTACCCCCAAACGTCAATTAGACTCATTTTTGGGTTCTGGCTCTGGTTTCCGCAATTCCTTCCCCGAAAATGAGATTGCCCGTGATGCGGAATTGCTAAATACTCTTTATAAAGATGTCTTAACACAGCAATCAATGAATGATCCTTATCTTCGTACACCAGATTTACCAAATCCTTACAATTCATCGCTGCTTATGTCCCCCCGCTTGAATGCTAATAAGTTAAAGGTAGGGACAGAATTTCGCTTTGATACTTCACTACAAAGATAGGAGTGGTGAGTGGTGAGTGGTGAGTGCTGAGTAGTGAGTAGTGAGTAGTGAGTAGTGAGTGAAACAATTTATTGATCGAGCGTAAAACCCCATCCCCTTGTGGGTGGGGATGTAAGCGAGCCAGGAACTTTGGTACAATAAGATTATCTACTTGAGACATGACATTTCTTAAATGCAACACCAGTTGATAAGAAAAAGTGGTTTGTCGGTGAAGGTAGAAATAATTGAATCTGTATTCACTCTCGTGAAATGGATTCAAATTCTTCTCCCTACAAACAGTTCGGCTGTGCCGGGGAGACAGGGTACGGTCAATTACCCGTATGTTTCAGCCGAGTCTCTCGGTTAGTTTCAAGCCCTATCCCCTTGTGGGTGGGGCAGTTGACAGTATTTGGCTTTTAGACCTAGTTTTTGTACTGTAGTCACTTAAAAATACTCTTATTGATCACTTAAGGCTCATAACTCAGCACTCATAGCTCATAACTCAGCACTCATCACTGATTAAATCCAGGGTGCAGGAGTTGAACCTGCCTTGGGCGAATTATGAGTTCGCTGCCTCAACCGCTCGGCCAACCCTGGTTAGAATTAGATTGTATCCTATTGTTTAGGCTTTGTGTACCATCGCAAATGGTCTTAATTGATTTTTATACTACACAATTTATTTATGGCATAGTGCAGACTATGATTAATTAAGTTATCTTAAAGATTTTAAGATACAGCTTTAACACTCTTAATATACTTCAGCTAATATAGACCAGCATTCTTTTGCAATAGCTTGTCAGCAATGAAGATAAATTCTACTGTAATTCTTACTTTGGTTTTGTTAATCCTTATGTTGGGGTCAGGTTCTGTCAGTGCATTTTTGGGGTTTAACTTGGGAAGTTCTGCACTCAAAGGTGTCACCACGCCAGATAGTCGTCCCCCTAGCAAATTTGCTAGCACTAAGTCCAATAGCTCCCAATCTGGAGAAGTGACACTCTTAAAAGAGGAGGACATCCTGAAAACTGTTAAGGCGCGAATTGAAGGTAAAGCTAAAGTCGCTAACTCAGACAAGCTAGATGAAGACGATGAGGAAATTAACAACCGCAAGCAGAAGCAAAAACAAAAAACGGAGGTAGTAGTTGAAGAGAAGCCACAAGCAGGATTTCCTGTGACGGCTGAAAGTGAAGGTGTAACTTTCGCCGTGCAATCTGCTCGATACTCTGGTGGTGATTTACTACTGAAAGTCAAAATGCAGAATAAAGGTGCTGATTCTGTGCGCTTTTTGTATAGTTTCTTAGATGTGACTGACGATCAAGGTAGAACTCTGAGTGCAAGTACAGAGGGATTACCAGCAGAATTACCCGCAAGTGGCCCGGCATTT
The DNA here is from genome assembly GCF_963920945.1 of Anabaena sp. CCY 9402-a. NCBI lineage: Bacteria > Bacillati > Cyanobacteriota > Cyanophyceae > Nostocales > Nostocaceae > Anabaena > Anabaena sp. CCY 9402-a. The sequence continues at coordinate 7,758 of NZ_CAWUDL010000085.1, read as the reverse complement.
TCTGGTACAGTGAGCATCCCTACAGCTTTACTAGATGATGTGAAGAAAGTATCCCTTGCTCTGACAGATTATCCTGATCAAAAACTGAAGCTAGAAGTATCAAATATTCCTGTAGATAGATAGGGACTGGGGACTAGGAATTTTAGATTTTAAATTTTAGATTTTGGATTGAATAATCTGAAATCCAAAATTGCAAATCCAAAATTGAAAAGCTGGGGATTGGGGATTGGGGAAGGGAGGAAAACTAATAACTTTTGACTTTTTTCTGCTCAATTCCCCAATCCCCAAGAGGAAGAGTTTTGTATGAGCTGTGGCGGTGAATGAATTTCCTAGTTTGAGCTTGACAGATGTGGGGCTGCGGTTGTTATCGGTACTCTTACTGATTTTAATCAATGCTTTTTTTGTAACAGCAGAATTTTCTATGGTGACAGTACGCCGATCGCGTATTCATCAACTAGTTCAGGCTGGTGATATCCCAGCGATCGCAGTCGAAACACTGCAACGTAGTATTGATAGAGTATTATCAACAACCCAGCTAGGTATTACCCTCTCTAGTTTGGCTCTGGGGTGGATTGGTGAAAGTTCGATTGTGGTGGTCATCGGTTCATGGCTCAAATCCTTTCCTTTAACCGCCAGTATGAGTAGTGCGATCGCTCATTCCATATCAATTCCTCTCACCTTTTTTTTAATTGCCTATCTGCAAATTGTTTTAGGGGAGTTATGCCCTAAATCAGTAGCCATGCTCTATTCTGAGCAGTTGGCTCGGTTTTTAGGGCCTTCAGTTAAAGCGATCGTGCGTTTTTTCAGCCCCTTTATCTGGATTCTCAACCAATCTACTAGTTATCTGTTGCGACTCTTTAGGATTGAATACACCGGCCAAAGTTGGCGGCCGCCTGTAACGCCTGAAGAGTTACAGCTAATTATTTCCACAGAATATGAATCTACTGGCTTAGAAACTACAGAACGAGAATTGCTCAATAATGTTTTTGAATTTGGTGATGTCACAGCCCAAGATGTGATGATTCCTCGTACTAGTATTGTTTCTTTGTCCAAAGATGCTACTTTTGATACCTTACTTCAAGAAATGCTCTCTACTGGGCATTCTCGTTATCCCATCATCGGTGAATCTTTAGACGACATTCGAGGAATTGTTTACTTTCGGGATTTAGCTAAACCCTTAGCTACGGGACAACTCAATTTAAACAGTCAAATTCAAGCTTGGATGCGTCCAACTCGGTTTGTACTAGAAAATACGCATCTAAGTGAACTCTTACCGATGATGCAGCAAGAAAAGCCAGCTATGGTGATAGTCGTAGATGAATTTGGGGGAACAGTAGGGCTTTTGACTATCCGAGATGTAATTGCGGAAATTATTGGCGATGTGGGCGAATCTCAAACCAGTGACGATTTGCTCATTGAGATGTTAGATCCCCAAACATTTTTAGTCCAAGCCCAGGTTAACTTAGAAGACCTCAACGAAGTGTTGCATCTCAATTTACCCTTAACCAAGGAATATCAGACCCTAGCTGGTTTTTTACTTTACCAATTACAGAAAATGCCTCATATGGGCGAACTTTTTCGCTATGAAAATCTTGAATTCACAGTTGTATCCGTTGATGGGCCGCGCCTGCATCAAATTCAACTGCGACGGTTGGAGGAATAGGGAATAAGAATTTTAGATTTTAGATTAAATCCCAATCCAAAATCATCAATCCAAAATCCACGCATTAAATTGCCCAATGCCCACCTTAAGCATAAGGTAGTGGATCAACAAGTCCTAATTCGGCGAAAGCGGCTAGTCGCAGACGGCAAGAATCACAGACACCGCAAGCAACATCACCACCGGCATAGCAAGACCAAGTGAGATCCCAAGGTACTCCTAATTGGTTGCCAAGCTGGATAATTTCGGTTTTTTTCAGTTCCAGCAAGGGAGCAACAATTTTGATTGGTTGCCCAACCCGTCCTTGTTTCGTTCCCAACCGGAAAACTTCTTGCATTGCTTGGATATAGTCAGGACGACAGTCAGGATATCCTGAATAATCTAGGGCGTTGACTCCAATGTAAACACGTTCAGCTGCGATCGCTTCCGCATAGGCTAGAGCAAAACTTAAAAATATTGTGTTCCGTGCAGGTACGTAGGTTACAGGAATACTTTGTGACATCTCATCCAGAGAACGGGCTTCAGGTAAGGCGATCGCATCGTCGGTCAATGCTGAACCACCCCATTGTCTTAAATCAAAGTTAACTACCTGATGTTGAACAACCTCAGCTTTTTGCCCTACAAGCAAAGCTGAATGTAACTCTCGGCGATGTCGCTGTTGGTAATCAAATGACATTGAGTAACACTCACAACCATCAGATTTTGCTTGGTAAAGAATGGTGGAAGAATCTAATCCCCCAGACAACAAAATTACAGCTTTCATTTCCGTTGCAAATTTTTAATGTAAATCGCCAAATCAAAATCACCGCAAAGAACGTGGTTTTCCTGATGATTATCCGTAAAAATCATTGGTTAAATCTCTAAGGGATGCAAATAATTATGCAAAAATCACTTGAGTATAACCGTAGTGGACATCTTAGATAAATCTTTTTTTGTGTAAGTATTCCAGTATGATATTGTTGTTAATTAATTTGTAATTTTCCTCACAATGGAATTGCTAATCTTTAATCCAGATAATTTATTGTCTAACTGTCTTTTAAATATTTCCACTTAGAACTACTAGGTTTTTAAAGGTAATAAAAAGGCTGATTGTAGTTTGTGTATAACAGAAAAAACCGTACACTTGAGCAATGTCTATACAAAAGACAGCCAAATTACGGGAACTCATCGCAAACTTTGAAATTCTTCATAAACAGAGCCTCTATGTTACCATCTGGATGGTTTTAGACGGATAATAATCGGCTGTCAAGTATAAACGCCAACGGCCATAGCGTCTCTAAATTTGGTGGTTGAGGAGAGAACAATAGTGCAAAATAGCATGTCAGTGGCAGAACCAAATTCATATACACAGCGCAACCAGCCACGACCGATTCGCATAGGTGTAATCGGCGTAGGCAACATGGGACAACATCACGCCCGGACACTGAGTTCAATGAAGGATGTTGAACTAGTCGGTGTGTCAGATATTAATGTCGAACGAGGCTTAGAAACCGCCAGTAAATACAAGGTGCGTTTTTTTGAAGATTACTGTGACCTGCTCCCCCATGTAGAAGCTGTGTGCATAGCTGTTCCCACTCGCTTGCATTATGCTGTGGGCATCAACTGTCTTTTGGCAGGCATTCATGTCTTAATTGAAAAACCCATTGCTGCTAGTATTTCTGAGGCGGAATCCTTAGTCAATGCTGCTGCTGATTCTCAGTGTATCCTGCAAGTAGGTCATATTGAGCGATTTAATCCAGCCTTCCGCGAGCTGCACAAAGTCCTGAAAACAGAAGAAGTTTTAGCACTAGAAGCTCACCGGATGAGTCCTTACTCTGACCGAGCCAATGATGTTTCGGTGGTGCTGGATTTGATGATTCACGACATTGATTTATTGTTGGAATTAGCAGCTTCACCCGTAACCAAATTAACCGCTAGTGGTACTCGTTCCTTGGACTCTGGTTATTTAGATTATGTGACGGCTACCTTGGGATTTGCCAATGGCATTGTTGCCACTTTGACAGCCAGCAAAGTCACACACCGTAAAATCCGCCGTATCGTTGCCCACTGTAAAAACTCATTTACTGAAGCAGATTTTCTCAAGAATGAAATTTTAATTCATCGACAAACACCTGCTAACTCTCTCAACGATCATAAGCAAGTTTTATATCGGCAAGATGGTTTGATTGAAAAAGTTTATACTACCAACATTCAACCCCTAAGTGCAGAATTAGAACATTTTGTCAACTGCGTACACGGTGGTAATCAGCCCTCCGTAGGTGGTGAACAAGCACTTAAGGCTTTGAGACTAGCTAGTTTAATTGAACAGATGGCTCTGGAAGAACGGGTATGGAATCCATTAGATTGGGAGTCTGAATCAAGAGTGCAATCATTGACTCCAACAGCGTAAAAAAGTTAAAAGTTAAAAGTTAAAAGGCAAAAGTCAACAGTAAAAAATTTGACTTTTGCTTTTTTATTTTTTAGTTGTTCGTAGTGAGGACTTTAGTCCTCAAAAGCATAAGGACTAAAGTCCTTACTACAAACATCAAGTTTTGAGATAACTATTGTATGTCATCGGATTGGATCAAAAATATTATTGAATCTTTAGGCTATGGCGGAATTGCTCTGTTGATGTTTGTGGAGAACCTGTTTCCACCAATTCCTTCAGAATTGATTATGCCACTAGCAGGTTACACAGCAAATCTTCCAGATTCAAGGCTAAATATCTTGGGTGTGTTCTTTGCCGGACTGTTCGGTTCTGTCACTGGCGCACTTATTTGGTATTATCCCGGTAAATTTTGGGGGGAAAGGCGTTTGAAGGTCTTTGCTAGGAAGTATGGCAAGTGGATTGGTGTATCTAGCAAGGATATTAGTAAAGCCAAGCGGTGGTTTGAGACTCAAGGTAATAAAGCAGTTTTCATTGGTCGCTTAGTTCCTGGGGTGCGGACTTTGATTTCCGTACCCGCAGGTATGAGCAATATGAGTTTGCTACCATTCTTATTTTATACAACATTAGGTAGCGCAGCTTGGGTTGGTTTGCTAACATACTCAGGATATATGTTGGGTAGTCAGTATGAACTTGTGGATAAGTACCTAGCCCCTGTATCCAAAATTGTACTTGGGATTTTGGTTTTAGCATTTGTCGCCTGGATACTCAAACGTAAGTGCAGAAATAGCAGAATTTGAAAAACAGTTACTTTTAGTTGTCAACTGGGGGTTACATCTGGTAAAAATTCGCCTACACTATGCCAAATAATGCTGAAGAAAGCGATCGCCTAAATTTTATTAAAACTTTAAATTTTGGCGTATTTGTAGTTACACTTGACGAAGCTGAAAATTTCTGGTATCCCGCATATTTGTACGATAGGCATGGTAACTTTTTACAGTTAAGAAAGGACTAGGAGCTTGTATGACTGACCAACCTTCCGCCGCTACCCCGATGAACGCTGCTGCCATCCCTTTAAACAGGGTATCAGCATCTACCCCCCTCAATACCACAGTGCCTAAATCTAATAATGGTTTGGGCAAATCTATTCTCAGTGTCGATTTGGGCAGAACCTCCACAAAGACCTGTGTGAGCCGCGAACCTAACAATGTGATGTTCGTACCTGCCAACGTCAAGCAAATGTCCATCGAACAGGTACGAGGTGGCGTGTTTGAAGCTCGTGCTACTGACCCTCTCATGGACTTATGGCTGGAATATCAAGGCAAAGGCTACGCCGTTGGTCAACTAGCAGCAGACTTTGGGGCTAACTTAGGAGTTGGCCAGTCCAAAGTGGAAGATGCACTGGTGAAAGTTTTGGCGTGTGCTGGCTACTTCAAACTCAAAGATGAAATTTCTGTAGTCCTGGGTCTACCTTTCCTCTCGTTAGAACAATTTGAACGAGAAAAAGCCCAGATAATCAGCCAAGTCACCGGGCCTCATATGTTGAACTTCCGGGGCGAATCTTTATCTTTGAATATCTCTAAAGTTTGGGTAATGCCAGAGGGCTATGGCAGTTTGTTATGGTCAGAAGCCCAACCCAAAAAAGGTGGTAGCAGCCCTGATTTTACAAAAATATCTGTGGCGATCGTCGATATCGGACACCAAACCATTGATTTATTGATGGTGGATAACTTCCGGTTTGCTCGTGGTGCTTCTAAGAGTGAAGACTTCGGCATGAGCAAGTTTTATGAGATGGTAGCAGCTGAAATTGAGAGCGCAGATAGTCAATCTCTAGCGTTAATTTCTGCCGTTAACAAACCCAAAGGCGATCGCTTCTACCGTCCCAAAGGCGCAAGCAAGCCTACTAACCTAGATGATTTTCTACCCAACCTCATTGAGCAGTTTTCACGAGAAATTTGCAGTCGAGTTTTAGCTTGGTTGCCAGAACGTGTCACCGACGTAATCATCACCGGCGGCGGTGGAGAATTCTTCTGGGAAGATGTGCAACGTCTACTCAAAGAAGCGAAAATTAACGCCCACCTATCAGCTCCTTCTCGACAAGCTAACGCTTTGGGGCAGTATATTTATGGAGAGGCGCAATTATCCTCCAGTCGCTCTTCTAGGGCTTAAAAAGAATGTTCCAATGGTCAAAAAAGGTAGTTAAATCGGTTACGTTCAACCCAGAGGTTGCTGACGAAAGTTTGTTGGCGGTTGTAGAAAATTATTTAGAAAAACAACCAGAAAAAACTTTCAGCGACCTCTGTAAAGAAGCCTTATGGCAAACTCTATGCGTACCGGAATCCGTAAAACCTGGTCTCAAAACAGCAGAGATAGCTTCGGTTGAACAAAAAATCGATGACCTGCAACGTCAAGTGGCTGGCCTTGAGGAACGTTTTTTTGCCAAAGAATCCCATCGGTTGGAGGCATTGGAGAGCCAAATTTTGCAACTAACGCAGCAAATGGCGCATCTGGCAATTATGGTGACAGAACGACCTGTAATATACTCTTCGCCTCCACCCGCACCAGCAGCAGATGTAGTCAACACTACTACCTATCCTGTTGAACCACCAGAAGAGGTTGACCCAGTTATTAGTCGTTTAAGTCAGTTTCTGGATGATTTTTAACAAAGCACCATAAATTGTGAGCATCTCATGCTCCTATAAAAACTCCTTAATAGTTTTGACTATTAAGGATTATTAATATCTATAGATTGGGAATTTTGAATTAGTTTGAACCTAAAATCTAACGACAGTTCGGCTAATAATATCTGGAACGGGCGTAGTGAAGTTGTTCAACGTCTTTTAGCCCAAAAATGTGAAATTTGTGGGGCAACGGACAATATTGAAGTCCACCATATCCGCAAATTAGCAGATATTAAGCCTCATGGTTGTAAGGAACGCCCCGAATGGATGCTCAAAATGTCGGCACGTAAACGTAAAACCCTCGTGGTTTGCCGTCAATGCCATGAGAAAATCCAATACGGACGCTACGATGGTGAAGCTCTCAAACGTAAAGATTACTGGAAAGCTACGTGATACGGAAACGGTCATGCGTAGTTTGGAGGGGGGTGGTTGGAAAAGTGCCAATAATGGTAACTCGCTAGCTACCCACCCTACCGCGCGTCCGGTTCTAATTGGGAGGGGCGGAAGATAATACTTCCCCTCGACCTAACTCAATACCTACGTGGCGGCAAAATCTGTCTTGGCTACTTTTACCCCTATGACCTTAGTGGTGCAGAAAAGTCCTGAAGGCTTGATATAGGGGGAATTTTGCTGAGACAAGGGTGACACAGAGGGGGAAGACATGGGATGCTCAAGTTTCCACACAAAAACTACCTATGTCAGTCCCCCATCTTCATCGTCAACTGCAAGCTCAACTAAATGAACAGGGTGTAGGGGGTAGGGTGTGGGGTGTAGTGAACCCCATACTTAAAAGTAGGGGTTTCAAACAAGGACTTCGTGTTTCTAATACTACGTATTTTAAAACACATTTTTACAAAGATTTTCATACTTAAAAGTAGGGGCTTGTACCCAGGTGTTGGGGCTATTCTTTTCCCTACACCCCACACCCCGCCCCAACGGGGCTTGGTCAGTGAAGGTCGGCGCAAAATGCTGGATTGGCATAGCCAACGGGGATTGAGCTTAGAGGGTGACAAGGCAACTCTAAGCTATGCAGGACAAAACTTTGAGAAGAT
>NZ_CAWUDL010000084.1:0-25635 GCF_963920945.1 Anabaena sp. CCY 9402-a | reverse complement strand
GCTTTTTTATCTTCTCTGTTTATTTTCTTATAAAATTTATTTTAAAGATAGGTCTTTTGTCCATATCGTTCCGCAACATGAGGAAACGAGTCACGGCTTTCTTGAGCAATTCTGGCGGTACATCAGGGAAACGAGAATTAACAATTTCTATTAACTGTTCAGGCTGAGGAAATTCCACATACTGAAACAAGCACCGCCGCAAGAAAGCATCCGGTAAATCTTTCTCATCATTACTCGTAATCAAAACAATTGCTGGTGACTTGGCTCTAATTGTCTCCCCTGTTTCCTCAACAGTAAATTGTTTTTGATCTAGTTCCAACAGCAAGTCATTAGGAAAATCAATATCAGCCTTATCAATTTCATCAATTAATACAACTCTTGGCTGTTCTTGCTGAAAAGCACGTCCCAAAGACCCCCAACGCACGTAGGTATTCGGGTCATCAATTCGCTGAATTTGTTCTGCTGTCAAGCGACTAGACGCTGCAAGCTGGGCATCTCGCAAGCGTCCCACCGCATCGTAGGTATACAAACCATCCTGCGCCCGACTGGTAGATTTAACATACCAAGTTTCTAAATGTAGACCCAATTCGTAGGCAACTGCACTGGCTAAAAGTGTCTTACCACACCCTGGTTCTCCCTTCAGCAGTAATGGTCTTTCTAAGTAAATCGCCAAGTTAACTGCTTCCACTAGTTCGGGGCTAGGTAAATAAGGATACAAAAGCTGTCCATTTACCCCTCTTTCTCCTGGCTGGGGCTGAACTTTACCTGTATATTCCAGTTGTCTACCTACAGCCTCAACCATTTTTCCTCTTGTTCATACCAATTACAGCCTGAAAGATGACAAATTTCTTCTAAAGCAGGTTCTGGAATTCCATTATCGCTGTTTTTCAGTATAGTTTGTATCGTTTCCTCTACTTGGTCTGTGAGTTGATTCGGCAGTTCATCCAATGCAAAATCGAGCCAGTAAGTTAGATCAACCTCGGAAAATTCGGTGATTTTAGTTAGCTTCCAAGCGTTATGACCTTCTGCAAAAGGGACATTCCAACTACCTGCACAGCCGCCGTAATCTACCAAGAACATTAATAATTTGAATTGACTACTTGGCGGTGTAACTTCTTTTACTTTATGAGCTAATGGTAGCCAGAAATAGCGGATTAACTCATGCAGAAAGGTTTCCGATAGACAATCAACATCATAGAAAATTAGCAGCACATTCTGAGTTAGCCACCATTGATAAACTCGTTCAGCAATTTCAGTAATTGTGCTTTGTCTACCTAGCCCAACTCGACCACCCAATTCACGCCATAAAGCATTAATATCATTCCTGCGAGCAATGCGACTGAGGTCAATTCGCACAATCTTACCCGTAAGAATAATAGGAATATCTTTAACTATTAACCGATTCAACAGCCAGCGTTGTCCATACTCTGGTGAACCGTAGATGAGGAAAGCCGCCGCAGAGTGAGCGTTAATAAACTGCCGAAATTCTCGCGTCTGCTGGCGATAACCCAATTTCAACAAAGCACTATATAACTTTTCACTAGATGAAGCTTGTTTTACTTTAGTAAGCTGCTGTTCTAATTCACCGAGTTCTGTTTCAGTTTCCTTCAGTTCTCTTTCATTGGCTTCAATTTGCGTTGCTAGCTTGAAACGATGAGCCGTATCTGTCTCAACTGCCCAGTCCAAACGTAGTAGTGTTAGCTTCTTAGCTAATATATCATACTGCTCTTGTAGTATCTGGCGTTTCTGTTCTAGGCGTTGCTCGGCGGACATCTAGTTATTTTTGAGTCAACAATACTTTACTCAAGACGAATATCTAGAGGTTCAATGCAGCAATCTGTTGATAGCTCTTTGTTTCAATAGCTGAAACATACCCCTTTGACTAGATGTTATTTATCTAGCCGCTTTACTCAGTAATTTACCATATTCTGGTTATTGGCGCAGAAATTTGGTCTTTAGACGGGATTCAATAGACCTCTTGCAAAAGTCTGAAAATGAGATGTGTCATTCTGAATGAAATGTACAATCTTTGAGATGTTTCGCTTCGCTCAACATGACAGCTTCAGCATTTATGCAAGAGACTCCATGAGCTGCGCTCACAAGGAACAATGAAAATAATGATTTCCCGTTGTTTCAGCCTCTATTTTTAAGGCAGGTCTAATGGTTAAATATTAAGCAATCAAGACTTGATTGTTGATCAGCTGATGATGGGGAATATCAAAGCGAATGGTGTTGGCTGCCCAGTTTTTCAAATCAGGTGCTAACCAGACTAATTTATTGAGAATTTCATCGTTGAGCCATAACACTACGGGAAAGTTAAAAGTTTTGCGAAACTCATCTCGCATCATATTGGTACTGGTGATGAGTTGGTTAATTGCCGCCACAGATTCTAAACCCTTAATCATCAATGCTTCTGGGTGAATAGTGCCAATTTTCTTAGTAATGGTTGTGTATAATGTCTCGTCGGTTGGCTGGAGAATAATCTCCTGTATCTTGAATGCTGAAGATTCAGTGAATAAGTTGAGTATTTGCTGTTGTTTCTGAAGCGAGTTACAGCAAGCTAATATCAGCGAAAAATCACCAGCAGCAAGCATAATTGCCCTTTCTAGCCTCTTGATGGCTGCTGTCGTTTCTGCTAAATGATTTTGCGAGTTACTTAGGCTTTTCATCACCGAATCTGAGATTTTAGATTAGAAGTCGTCAATATAACCGTGTAAACACTGCCTGCTAGCTATTTTGGGTTATTAAGTATCCCTAAGTAGCTAGATGGAAACTTTTTAATTACTACTTAGCATACTGCTAAACAGACTCTAATGGTCAACCATTAGGTATATTATTTACATTAACCAAACAAATATGAAAATGATGTATTGATATTAACAGATGAATAAGATGAAATAATTACAATAAGATATAAAGAAAACATAAAGTTTTATACCTTTGTATCTCTATAGATAAAAGTGTTCATGTGCTAATAATTTTTATTCAGAGCAACTTCTGGCTCTTGAATGCGTCATGATTATTGTTTCATTTTCTGCTCATGTAACAATTTATGAAAATGTTTAGAAAGTGGTGTGTGAGGTTTTTGTTGCAGAATTTTAATCAAAAAAGCAAGCCAGTATTTTTGGCAGTGATGCTGGTTTTGAGTGTGGTGACTACAGTGATTTTATCGTTACCTTTAAACGCACAAATCACTCCTAACTCATCACTAGCATCAGAATTGAGGGGGGTGTGGTTAACTAATATTGATAGTGATGTGCTGTTTGAGCGCGATCGCCTGCAAAAATCTTTACAAAAATTAGATGAACTGAATTTCAATACCGTATATCCAGCAGTGTGGAATTGGGGATATACCCTGTATCCCAGTCAAGTAGCCGCGAAAGTGATTGGGCGATCGCTTGATCCCACTCCTGGATTAAAAGGGCGCGATATGCTCAAAGAAATTGTCACGGAGGGGCATAAACAAGGGTTAACCGTGATTCCTTGGTTTGAATTTGGCTTCATGGCCCCAGCAGATTCTCTGCTGGCTAAAAATCGTCCCCAATGGCTGACAAGTCGCAGCAATGGTACTCGGATGGTGAAAGAAGGCACACATGAGCGAGTTTGGTTAAGTCCCTTTCGTCCCGATGTGCAGCAATTCATCCAGGATTTAATTGTCGAAATCGTCAGAAACTACGATATTGACGGTATCCAGTTTGATGACCATTTCGGCTTACCTTCAGAACTAGGCTATGATGCCTACACCGTAGGCTTGTACAAAAAAGAACATCGTGGTCAAGCACCCTCCAAAAATCCCAAAGACCCAGAATGGGTGCGTTGGCGAGCCGACAAAATCACTGTTTTCATGAAGCGGATATTTACAGCGATTAAATCTGCGAAAAAAGATTGCTTGGTTTCCGTTGCTCCCAACCCGCAGCGTTTTTCCTATGAATATTTTCTCGCCGACTGGCAACGTTGGGAACGGATGGGAATAGTTGAAGAATTGGTATTGCAGATTTACCGCGATGATCTCAATGTCTTTATCAAAGAATTAGAGTATCCAGAAGTCAAAGCCGCCCAAAAGCATATTCCTGTGAGTATTGGGATTTTATCTGGCTTGAAGAATAGATCCGTACCCATGCAGCAAATTCAAACCCAAGTGCAGAAAGTACGCGATCGCAATTTTGCGGGAATCTCTTTCTTTTTCTATGAAACCCTCTGGAATCTAAGTAAAGAAAAACCCTTAGAACGTCAGACAGCCTGGAAGCAAATATTTTCTACACCAGCTAAATATCCCAATTTGCTGACGGGGTGGAAAGCGTAAGAAGGTGACAGGGGATAGGGGACAGGTGACAGATAAATTTTCACTGTAACCTGTTTCCTTAATTTATGTAATGAGTAATGAGTAATAAGTAATGGGTATTTACTCATTACTCATTACTCATTACTCATTTACCCGCCGATTCCCAACCTTCCAGCCAAACCGGGGGTTAGAGGTAAAAGGGTGGTAATCATTAAGAACAGAACCAATAAACCCAAAGCAGCCCTCGCATCGTTGGGTTCGGTGATTTCATTCAAGCTGGGGCGTTCTAAATCCCGTTGTAGAAACAGGATAACGATTAACCAATACAGTGCTATGGGATTACCCAAGCCTACCAAAGCTAAGACAATTAAAGTGGCGATCGTTGACCTATTTGCAGTTTTGCGTCCGTAAATCGCCTGTACAACGCGTCCGCCATCTAATTGTCCAGCCGGCATCAAGTTTAAAGCTGTGATGACCAATCCCAGCCAACCAATCACCACCAGGGGATTAACACTAACTAACGGTGACTGCAACGCTGAACCCAAAACAACCCGTGCTAGGCTACCCACTAAAATTGAACCTTGGAAAAACTGATTGGGTAATTGAAATAAACTGCCTGGGTGAGAAAGCAGCAAGCCCACAATCAGCATGAGTAAAGATACAATACCACCAGCGATCGGACCCGCCACGGCAATATCAAATAACACTGAGCGATTCTGTAACAGCGACTCAAAGCGGGTGATTGAGCCAAAAGACCCAATCTGTACCGCCGGTAAAAAGAAAGGCCAACTGAGGCGGACTTGATGACGACGCGCCAGCAACCAATGTCCAATTTCATGGGCGACCAAAATCGCAAATATACCCAAACCGATGGGTAAAGCCTCTTGCAACCGTTCTGGATTAGCCAGAACATCAAAATTGAGCAATAATCCGCCCGTTTCTAGACTAGTACCAATGGTTGCTACAGCCAGGATAGCTGCAAAGACTTTTTGCGGTAACGTCATCAGGCGTGGGTCATTGCTGCTAGGTAGAACAATAACCACGGGTTTACCGTCTGTGTTTTCTAATAAAAACAAACGATATTTATCGCCAAGTTTTTCTTTTAAACTGGCAGTCAAACGATTGTGAACATCTTGGGGTTCACCACGCAGATTACCTTTGAAAATAGCACCTTGTTGGTAGGCGATCGTTTCTGTGGCAAAAAACGTATCAATCCCAAAAATGCTTCTAATGGCACTCAAGTCTTCTTCTGGAATTGGCAGTATTTCCACAACCACTACTGTTGGCTGCGTTACGTTTTCAGATGCTTGAGAAGATTCATCCGCTAGCCTTTGGGTGGCTCGTTGCTTGAGGATGGCATCTTGACCAGCAGTACGCAACTGTCTGCCTAAGTAGACATACAAGCCCGCAGAAACCACTACCAAGAACAATATACCGGCTATATTGATATAAATTCCAGCCGCAAACAAACCGAAGAACAGCAGCCAGGGAGTCATTAACACCACCGACTGCAACCAGGCCAAGATTCCCAGTTTCCCAAAAGGTCTGGCGCGATAAAAGCCCCAACCTAAAATGGCAAAAGCCACTAACAAAATTGTCCCAAGTATAGGAGTCTCTGACGAAGTAAACATTTCCATCCAAACCCTTCGCTGTGAAAGACCAAGCCCGAATTAGTCAGGTGATACATTACTAATCTATAACGGACGCGGTAGTCTGCCCAAGGTGATTAGGGAATAGGTGACAGGTGACAGGGGATAGAATGAATAAATCATTATTACAATGCAATTCTAGAGGATGTCGTACTATTACCGAGCGGCTAGACTAGAAGCACAGGGTAATAATTAAAGGAATATTATGATGAGCGATCGCGACTACACACTAATCATCGACAAAAGCGGTAGTATGTCTACCCCTGACCAAGTTGGTGGTAGAAGCAGATGGGAAATAGCCCAAGAATCAACCATAGCTTTAGCTAGAAAGTGCGAACAGTTTGACCCAGATGGCATTACTGTTTATGTTTTTTCTGGCAGATTTAAACGTTATGAAAATGTGACCACTGCTAAAGTCGCCCAAGTCTTTCTCGAAAATGACCCAGCCGGGACAACTAATTTAGCCGGTGTCCTCCAGGATGCACTGAATAATTACTTTCAACGTAAAGCATCTGGCCAAACCAAACCCAATGGCGAGACAATTTTAGTGATTACCGACGGCGAACCAGACGATCGCAAAGCAGTTTTTGAAGTTATTATCAATGCTACACGCCAGATGGATCGTGATGAAGAATTAGGTATTTCCATGATTCAAGTAGGCTCAGATGCCCAAGCTACGAAGTTTCTGAAAGCTTTAGATGACCAGCTACAAGGTGTGGGTGCTAAATTTGATATTTGCGATACTATCACCTTAGATGACTTAGAAGACATGAGCCTTGCAGATGTCTTAATGAACGCAATTACTGATTAGTCATTAGTTATTTTATTAGTCAAATTACATCATGCTAGAAAATCGTGATTACACTCTAATTATTGACAAAAGTGGCAGCATGGCCACCCCTGACCAAAAGGGTGGTAGAAATAGATGGGTAACTGCCCAAGAATCTACTTTAGCTTTAGCAAGTAAGTGCGAACAATTTGATCCAGATGGCATTACTTTATATGTATTCTCTGGTAGATTTAAGCGATATGAAAATGTTACTTCTGCTAAGGTAGCTCAAATTTTTCTAGAAAATGATCCTTCTGGAACTACTGATTTAGCGGCTGTACTAAAACACGCTACTGATGATTATTTCCAACGCAAAGCCTCTGGTCAAACCAAACCCAATGGTGAAACAATATTGGTTGTCACCGATGGTGAACCAGACGATCGCAAAGCGGTAATGAAAGTAATTATTGAAGCTTCTCGCCGTATGGATAAAGATGAAGAACTAGCTATTTCTTTCATCCAAGTCGGTAAAGATGCCCAAGCTACCCGCTTTCTCAAAGTTTTGGATGATGAATTGCAAAGTGCTGGGGCAAAATTTGATATCTGCGACACCATCACAATGGATGATATGGAGGATATGAGTCTTTCAGAAGTTCTACTTAATGCTATTACTGACTAGCACAGCTAGGTAAAAGCGGGAAACAAGCTACATTTAAAAGCAACTAAAGTCAGTGAAAACCTGACTTTTTATCTTTTTTGACTTTTGAATATTGAATTATAATTATGGATTCTATTGATAAGCTGTTAGCGCAAATCAAAGCTGAATATGATAGCGAACAACCAAAACAGCCACAGCCAAAACCCAATGTACCCAATGTAGGTAAACCATTCAGCCCACCTGCAAACAAATCAGCTTCTTTTATCGACAATCTCTTAACAGAAGTTCAGGCTGACGTTGCAGCCCAAGACCAAGCCGAGGAATCGAGAAAGCAGCAAGAAATAGAACAAGAAAGGATTCGACAAGAACAAATCAAAGCTAAACAACGAGAAGGGTTGAAAAAGCAAGCCCAAGATTGGCTAACAAAATTAGATCCTTTCTCTCCTGAAGGACTTTGGTTTGAAAGATTTGCTGAAAGTTATTCTTCTAAGTTAGAAGCAGCAATTGAATATTTACAAACTCATTGACACTCCCGAGCCTAAAGGCGTGGGGATTCTACATTCACAGACTCGCCATTAGACGACAGGCCGCGGCCAATCGCCCAAGAGGGCAAATCTCCTGTAGCGTAAGTTCCGGTATGCCCTACCGTACTGAGTCCTAGTCTCAAAATGTTGATTGCTGCGTTGATATCTCTGTCTTCCACATATCCGCAATGTGGACAAACATGAGTCCTTGTAGACAAAGATTTCTGCACTTTCTCACCACAGTTAGAACAATTTTGACTCGTGTTATGGGGAGGAACAGCAACTGTCACTTTCCCATATTTCTGACCAAAATATTCCAACCACAGGCGGAAAGTTGACCAACCAGCGTCACTAATTGATTTAGCTAGATGTCGATTACGTACCAACCCTTTGACATTCAAGTCTTCATAAGCTACCAAATCATTAGATTGGATAACGGAGTATGCCAATCTCTTGCAATACTCTTTTCGTTGCCTACTTACTCTTAAATGCTTACGAGCATATCTATTTCTAGCTTTGTGGTAATTGTTAGATTGCCTTGCGCGAGCTTTCTTTTTGTCTTTACTGAACTTTTTAGACTTTTTGCGATTAGCACGGTTTAACTGTTTTTCTGACTTGCGGTAGAATTGGGGGGATGGTTCTACATTGCCTTTATTATCAGCAATGAAATACTTCAATCCCAAGTCAATACCCACTAATTGATGTGAGGGTTGAGTTTCTATCCTGGCATCAACGTCAATTGCAAATTGGGCGTAATACCCATCAGCACGACATACTAAACGGACACGCTTAATCTGCTTGATGTCGTAGTAATTCAGGTCGTAAGTCCCTTTTAATTTAAGAGTTCCAATCCCTTTCTTATCTGAGAAAGTTATAGACTTACGAGTCAGATTTAGCTTCCATCCTGTTGATTTATATTCAACTGAACGGCAGTTTTTCTTAAATTTAGGAAACCCTTTTTTACCTTTAACTTTTTTCTTGCAGTTGTCGTAAAACCGAGAAATTGCACTCCAAGAACGTTCAGCAGCAGATTGTCTTGCCATTGAGTTAAGTTCGTCAGCGAAGGGAAATTCCGCAGCTAATACAGCACAATATTTATTCAAAGCATACTTATCTACGTTTGAATCCTTGTTATCCATCCAATAGCGCAAGCACTTATTCTGAATGAATTGGCTGGTACGAATTGCTTCGTTGATTGCCTGATATTGCTTTTCTTTACCCTTAACTTTAAACTCGTAAACAATCATGGCTTTATCCTGGCAAAGACGCTCCGCGTAGATTGCTTTGCTACACAACGCTACTGCGAACCACGAAGTGGTACGACCAATTAACCACACTCTTATGCTACCACAAAAACATAAACCCGTCCTATAAGGACGGGGTTTTCAACCCAAATTTTCGATAAACTCAATAAACTAATTAACCTAATTAACCTAATTAACCTTTACTTAACTTAAATGAAATTTAAATAAACAACTCACATCTAATTTTTGAAAAACCTCATAACAAACTAGAAGAAGCTATTCCCTGTCACCTATTTTTGATAAAATGCTTAACAGCCCATTCGTGCATTGCATAGAGAATTGGTTGTAAACTTTTTCCTAAAGGTGTTAAAGAATATTCTACCTTTGGAGGGATTTGTGCGTATACTTCTCGATGTATAATACCATCTTCTTCTAATTCTCGTAGTTGTTGAGTGAGCATTTTTTGTGTAATTCCAGGTAGAGAACGCTGCAATTCACCAAATCTTTTAGTCTCTGATAGCAGTTCTCTGATGATTAAAACCTTCCAGCGTCCGCCAATTACCTTTAAAGTAGTTTCTACTTCACAAGTTAGCCTTTCATAATTTTCTGCTTGAGCTTCCATAGTTACTTTTTAGTAAGTACCTTACTTTTTAGTGCGTACTTTCATATTAACTTTATATAGTTTAAAGTCTATTCGGCAAGTATTTTTAACTTGACCATAAATTTTGTTGTATGCCTAATAATTGGGGAATTTTTTCATGGCAAATATCCTCCACATTGATACTAGTCCTCGTGGTGAACGTTCAATTTCACGATCGCTTTCTTATGAATTTATTACTTCTTGGAAAGATACTCATGTTGGTGACATTGTGACTTACCGGGATTTAGGCCATAGTCCTGTTCCCCATGTAGACGAATCTTGGATTGCTGCTGCTTTTACACCCCCAGATGCACGTACACCCCAATTAAATGAAGCGATTAAGTTATCAGATAGTCTAATTGATGAATTGCTTGCCGCCGATCGCTATATTTTTGGCGTACCGATGTATAACTTGAATATACCCTCGACTTTCAAGGCGTACATCGACCAAATTGTGCGCGTCGGTCGCACCTTTGCTGCGGATGAGAACGGCTTTAAAGGTTTAGTAGACAGCAGCAAAAAAGTATTAATTATTACCTCTCGTGGTGGTGCTTTTTCACCGGGAACTCCCTTTGCTGCTTACGATTATCAAGAACCTTATCTGCGGGCTATTTTAGGTTTTATCGGTCTGATAGATGTTACCTTTATCCACGCTGAGAACCTGAACACAGGTGACGATGAGCGTGAAAAGTCTCTAGTTGCTGCGAAGGAAGCGATCGCCGAAGCCGTTGCCAACTGGTAAAATTAATTACCCAATATCAATACAAATCACTGTGACGTAGGGATTAATTACCGATTCAGGTACATCTATTGTCAATTCTCCTAACGGATTGGGATTGAGAAGAGAATCCATAATTGCACAGCGACTTGTAAAGTTCAGTGGTGTACCGTCAGCAAGAACAGACACTGATTTTACTTGTTTGATTGGTATACCTCTAACTGATATTGTTTCGTAAGGTTGCATTAATAAGTGTAGATAAATGCGATTACCCTTACGAGTTGAGGGGCCATAAAATTGCCAGGGTTCTAATCCTGGCATGGTATCTAGTATACTTTCAGAATGCTTGGACATCCAATCAGCTATATCTTTGAGACGTTCTAACTGCTCAGGGGGGATTTGTCCGTTACCCATTGGGCTAACATTAAGCAGAAGATTACCTCCTTTCCCTGCGACTTCACAAAGGGTATGAATTAGCTGACGGGAGGACTTAAAACAATGATCATCTGAGTTATATCCCCAACTTTCATTGATAGTCAGACAGGTTTCCCAAAGATGAGCAGGTGGGTGAGGGGGAATAAACTGTTCAGGGGTTGCAAAGTCTCCACAATTTGGCAGGCGATCGTTAATGAGAATATTAGGTTGTAATTCACGAATTATTTTTGCTAATTCTTGCACCTGCCATTGTTCTAGAGTACGTTCCCAACTCCCATCAAACCAAATGATGTCAATTTGACCGTAGTTGCTCAATAATTCTCGGATCTGATTGCACAGAAATTGAAGATATCGCTCCCACTGTTGCGGTGTAGGTTGAGGTAATTTGTCAAATCGATAAGGTTTATCAGCCTCTGTAAAAGCAGGATAGTCAGGATGATGCCAATCACTGAGGGAAAAATAAAGCCCTATACGCAATCCTTCAGAGCGCATAGCATCGATAAATTCACGTACAATGTCTTTTTTATAAGGTGTAGATGCAATTGAAAAGTCTGATTCTTGGGTATGGAATAGGGCAAAACCATCATGATGTTTGGCTGTTAAGATGGCATATTTCATACCTAGACTTTTTGCTAAATATGCCCATTCTTGAGGATTGTATTGCTGTGGATTGAAATTATCAGCAGTGCTGTGGTATTTCTCAACAGGAATATCTTGGCAAAAAGGAAGACTGAATACACCCCCAACTAATGGCCAAGATAACTCACATTCTTGTTGAGAACTGTGTCCCCAATGAACAAACATCCCCAGTCTAGCTGTATTAAACCAGTTGTTCATCATGATAAAATTACAAACCCTGAAAATATTTTTTGCGAAATTTTTTATTTACTCTCTGTATAAATAGGTTGAGTAAACGCCCTCTAGTCAAACTGGGTATATTGCTAGAATAATGCTTTTTATGGTCAAAAAATTCGTTTAATTCTGTAATAATTACTTGCAGACGCTTAATAATATTTTCAGGTCGATATTCAGCAAAGAAATCTTCAGATAAATTAGGTGAGATAGTAGAGTCTATTACCTTCAAAACCCTTTGAACGTCGTACTCTTGGGAATATCCAGCAATTTTATAGCAATTAAATCCAGGGTCTAAATAATCAGAAAGTCCGCCGTTGACACTAGAAAAAACCTGACAACCACAAGCCATAGCTTCCATTGGTTGCAGACCAAAACCTTCACTGACATTCTGTTGCGCCCAATATTCTGCCGAATCATAAAGATAAACTTTAACCCGATTAAATAATCCAGGTAAGTCTTCCACATAAGAATTAACTACCTGGACTCTACATTTTTGTTGTAAAGCGGGAATTAGTTGATTTAGTAAATACTCAGAAGATTTTCGCGACTGAACTAAAACATCAATATCTCGTTCTATATTTAAATTTTTAAAATCATAACTAATTTCATTAGGCAAATAATAAACGAGAGAATTGGGTGCTTTTTGTCCCCAATATCCCATCGTAATACGGCTCACAGTAATAATGGGAATACTGGCAGGTAAACTAAATTTATAACCTGCACTATGAGCATGATAAACAACATTATATGGCTGGAGTTTTTTAGCCAACTTAGCTATATCAAATCCCCAACTAATCACAAAAATTACATCATCTAAACTTTGCTCTTGCAACAGATCATCTAAAAACAGCTTATCTGTTTCCCGTTGCCGATAAGTCACCACCTCAGCACTACAAACCTGTTGAGCGAGCTTAAACGCTTTCAACTCCGCCCACAAACCACCACAAGCAAATTTGCCACCAGTTCCAGGAACTAAAAAATACAGTTTTCGCATTACCAATTAAGAATTAAGTTAGCGATCGCGCAACGTCTCGTAGAGATTCTTTGAGCGTCATCACGAATTACGAATTATTCTCTTGCCAGTTTACTTTGACAAAATGCCCCTGACGACCCCAAACATCACGAGAGATAGTAATATTTTCAACTGCTAGGTTAAAGGGAATCGCAGTTGTCAGATATCGCTGTGCTATTGAACCTACATCGGGTGCAAGTTCAGAGGCTGTAGTGGCTGCTAATCCTAAACCGATCAATTGCTCAACAGGTCGGAATGGTAACATTAAAGTCACACCTACACCTAAGCCAGCCGTCAATAACATAGCCACTGATAAATTTGTACCGCAACGGGGATGTACAGCCAAATCCCATTCGCCATGAATAAGGCGGTGAAGAGCAAGGGTAACAGCTCGCCGCAAATCGCTGATATTCACTTCCCCATAGAGATAAAATCCCTGGTCTGTAGACAAACCACCCAATAATTCATCATCAATTTGGATTTTGCTTGGTCTTCCGGTGGGGGATTGAGTGTTTTTTACTTCACTCAACACCCAAACCGTGGCGTGTTCCAAGGCGTGAACTTGGCGCAGCATTAACATCTCTTTCAACCCAGGGATAAAAGATAGCTGCTTGAGTAAGTCAGCATCTTGTGTAGGTTGAGGTGCTGTAAAGTCAAAACTTAAAAAATCAAAGGGAGATGAGTTACCGATAAAAGCAGCAGATGTATTCATAAAAACACTGCTCCCCAAGTTGATGGAGCAACATAGATTTCCTACCAATGTAGCGTCTGAGGCAAGGTATTGTTGCTAATTTTTGTTGATGATTGTCTCAATATCTTTTGAAATGTAGCAAAATTACCCGTTGGTACAGTTTTGTAACCAACTGTACCAACGGGGGAAAATAGCGACCCACAATAACTAAACAGCCAAGCTTTACGTTCTGCTTGATTTTGACCTGCGTGAGACCTGCGCTAGAGATTCACAAAAAATGCGTGAGGAGAAAACAATCATCTAAATGATCTGTCAAAATCAGCTATGCTGCATACCAGACGAAATTAATTGCCATGCTAGATGCACTTGAGAGCGTCTGCAAGTCGTTTATTCGTCTTGTTTAGGGAGAAGACAACAATTGACATCATTCAAGCAAACTTTACCCCACTGTAAAGCCCAGCGAACAAGAGCCACTCGGTTTTCAGTGCGGGTTTTGTCGAGAATGTTGCTGATATGGTTGTCAACTGTGCGTTTGCTAATTTCCAGTTTTCCTGCAATTTCTTGGTTAGTTAAGCCAGCGGCCACTAAGTCGATAATTTGCAGTTCTCTGTCTGAGAGACTAACAGGGGTCTGAGACTCGCCACCAGCCATGAGCTATTCTATCCTCCGTTGGTATATGTACTTAATCACTCTTTTTAATTCTAGAAGATTCTTCTGGCTGTAGGAATTTCAAGTGTTAGCTGCGATACGATTAACAATATTTTTTTCCTTTTTGTATTGGATGATAATTCCGCTAATTTTACATCACTTATATTAAATGTCACAGAAGATAGGGGACAGGTGACAGGGGACAGGGGACAGGGGACAGGTGACAGGGGATAGGTGATAGGGGAGCAGGGGACAGGGGAGCAGGGGAAGTAAATTCTTCCCCAGTCCCCAGTTCCCCATTTTGAATTTTGAATTTTGAATTTTGAATTCCCCAAAGGGGTAGAGTGGGAGTATAAGCAAAATATAAACTCGCCAGATTTTTACGGCAAAACATGGGCAGTATTTGGGAAATAGATTTTTACTCCCGTCCGATTTTGGACGAAAATCAGAAAAAAGTTTGGGAAGTCTTAGTCTGTGAAAGTCCCTTAGATATCCGCACAAACTTAGATTCTTTATTCCGTTATGCAAAATATTGTCCTAGTACAGAGGTAAACTCAGGTTGGTTAAGGACAGCATTACAGGAAGCCATAGATAAAGCTGGGGAAGCACCCATCAAAATTCGCTTTTTCCGCCGCCAAATGAATAATATGATTGTCAAAGCTTGCGAAGATTTGGGTATTCCTGCCCTATCTAGCCGTCGGATTTTGATACTTAACGAATGGCTGCAACAGCGCATGGATGAGGTTTATCCTCAAGAGCCTGGCTATCAAGGAGGAACAAATGCTTCGGTGCGTTTGGAAAGTCCTTTACCTCAAAGATTACCTGATGCTTTGGAAGGGCAACAATGGGTATTTGTCTCGTTATCGGCTGCGGAGTTAGCTGAGATGCCAGAGTGGGAAATTGGTTTTAGTGAAGCTTTTCCCCTAGAGTTGGCAAAATTATCGCCAGAAGCCCGCATCCCTGGCATATTGATTTTTTCACCGAGAGCGTTACCTTTGGCGGGTTGGATGTCTGGTTTAGAGTTAGCCTTTTTGAGGGTTGATACGAAACAAGGCACGAGATTAGTTTTAGAAACTGGGACTACAGAAAGTTGGATTTTAGCCAATCTCAAAAATCCAACCACCCTAGCTGAAGCTAAAGGTTTTGAAGCAGCCAAGCAAGAAGCTAAGGGAGTGCATTTTCTAGGTGTGCAATCCGATGCCCAAGCGGAAGCTTTCGCTGGATTTTGGCTTTTACAAGAGATTAATGTACCGTAAGGTAGGAATTAGGCATGGGGCATTGTATTTCTCTCCCCCTACGTCCCCTGCGTCCCCTGCTCCCCCTGCCTTCTTTCCCCATTCCCTAATAAATGCTGAGAAATACCAATGATTTGGGATAATTATCTGCGTCCGTCTGCATTGCGAATATGGCAAATGCTAATTTACGCGGATAATAAGCCAATGATTTGGGATAATGATCTGCGTTGATCTGCGGTTCACAATCCAAAATCCATAATTTACCGAGGGTCATGGGTTCTGAAAATTTGTCACAGGATACACTAGCAGAAAATCTGCTAGAGTTAGCTATCAAATCGGGAGCAGAAGCAGCTGAGGTGTATCAGTCGCGATCGCTTTCTCGTCCGGTTTTTTTTGAGGCTAACCGACTCAAACAGCTAGAAACCAGTCAATCTGAAGGCACAGCATTGCGGCTATGGCGCAATGGGCGTCCAGGACTCACGGTAGCTTATGGTTCTGTGAAGCCAAAAGTTATGGTGGAAAGAGCGATCGCTTTAAGCCAACTTAATCAACCAGAAGTCTTGGAACTGGTCAGCAATTTTCAGCCAGATTATCCAGACCTAGGCTCATCTGTACCGATAGAAGTGCTAGTTAGTTGGGGCAAAGAAGCGATCGCTATAATCCGTGATGCCTATCCAGATGTAGTGTGTAATAGTGATTGGGAATGTGATATTGAAAGCACAAGACTGGTTAATAGTCAAGGACTAGATTGTTATTACAATGATACTACACTTAGTTGCTATATGTCAGCCGAGTGGGTGCGGGGTGATGATTTTTTAAGTGTTGCTGATGGTCAAACCCAGCGAGACATTCTAGAACCAGAGAAATTAGCCCAGCAAATCTTACAGCGATTGATTTGGGCTAAACATAATGTCCTATCGCCCAATCGTCGTGTGCCGGTTTTATTTACTTCTAAAGCAGCTGATATGTTGTGGGGAACAGCCCAAGCCGCGTTAAATGGTAAGCGGGTGCTAGAGTCAGCCTCCCCGTGGGGAGAACGCTTAGGTACACCAGTAATAGCATCTAATCTTACCCTTTATCAAGACCCCCTAGCAGGGCCTTACAGTTGCCCTTTTGATGATGAGGGTACGCCGACAACTCCTTTAGTATTTGTAGAAAACGGCATATTACAGCATTATTATTGCGATCGCACCACTGGAAGTAAACTGGAAACTGGTACAACTGGGAATGGCTTCCGGCCTAGTTTGAGCAGCTATCCCACCCCTGGGTTATTTAATTTTCTCATCCAACCTGGTAAAGCATCATTGCCAGAGTTAATTCAAAAAATGGATGATGGCTTAATTATTGATCAAATACTGGGTGGCGGCGGCGGCATTTCCGGTGATTTTTCCATCAATATTGAATTAGGTTATCGCGTCCGCAAAGGCGAAGTTATCGGACGTATTAAAGATACTATGGTGGCAGGTAATATCTACACCGCCCTCAAACAAGTAGAATTAGGTGATGATGCCGATTGGAACGGTTCGTGCTACACACCATCTTTGATAGTGGAGGGACTATCGACAACGGGCAGGAATTGAGGGGACAGGTGACAGGTGACAGGTGACAGGGGACAGGGGACAGGTGACAGGGGACAAGGTAGAGGGTAACTCATACCCAATGCTCATTGACTAATTACGAATTACGTTAGCAAAGCGGGACGTTCGCGATAGCGTCTCGTAGAGAAGTCCATTACGAATTACGAATTATTATGCACTTTCGTAGGTGGTTACAACCGAGAAAGGGTTTAGCGATCGCAGAAGCTTGTATTATCGGGGTAGTAGCGGCTTTATCTGCGGTATTCCTGAAAGTGGGTTCTGGTTCTTTGGGAGCATTGCGCGTTCAGAGTTCCCATCTTTTACCAACTTGGGTGGCACTACCTCTAGTTGGCGTGAGTTTTGGGTTTTTGGCTGGCTGGTTGGTACAAAGGTTTGCACCAGAGGCGGCGGGTAGTGGTATTCCCCAAGTCAAGGCGACTCTGGCTAATATCCCAAATAAATTATCCTGGCGGGTAGCATTGGTGAAGCTTGTCACTGCCATTATGGTTTTAGGTTCGGGGATGACTTTGGGTAGACAGGGGCCGACAGTGCAGGTAGGTGCGGCTTTGGCTGGTGGGATGAGTCGCTTAGTTCCTACTTCTCCTGACCATCGCCGACAAATGATTGCAGCAGGCGCGGGTGCAGGTTTGGCGGCGGCGTTTAATGCTCCTATTGCCGGTGTACTATTTATTATTGAGGAATTACTGCAAGATTTATCGGGAATGACTCTAGGAACTGCCATTATCGCGGCCTTTATTGGTGGGGTGGTGTCGCGGTTGTTGGGTGGTGGCAGTTTTAATTTAAATATTGAATTGATGAGTTATTCCAGTGGATTCTACTTTACGGAAATTCCCTTTTTTTTACTGTTGGGTGTTTTGGCGGGGTTACTGGGAGCATTATTTAATCAAGGCTTAATTTTTAGTATCAAATTTTATCGGCGGTTGCATATCAGTTTACCCTTAAGGATGGCTTTGGCTGGCTTAATTTCGGGTATTGTCGTCTCTTTTTTACCAGCCTATTTTCGGGATAATACGGGTTTACGAGGATATATTATTACGGGGGACTTAAATCCTACCATAGCGGTGATTGCCTTTATCTCTCAGTTTATCCTCACCTTAGTAGCTTTTGGTTCTGGCGCACCTGGTGGGTTATTTGCACCTAGTCTGATTTTAGGTTCGGTCTTGGGTCACTTGGTAGGGGTGTTGTCTCATGAGATTTTAGATCAAGGTTCTCCAATTACCTATGCTTTAGCCGGGATGGGAGGATTTTTTAGTGCAGTTTCTAAAGTCCCCATCACCGCCATTGTGATTGTGTTTGAGATGACGACTGATTTTAATCTGGTGCTACCTTTGATGATTGTGGTGGTGACGGCTTATTTGGTAGCAGATAAAGTATTTCCTGGTTCATTGTATGAAAAGCTGTTGCAACTTAATGGCATCACCTTGACGAAAGAAGTTTCTGTGGAAGGGGTATTAAATAAATTAACAGCTAAAGATGTGATGCAGCAACGGGTAGAAACTCTGGATGCAGACATGAGTCTCGAAGAAGCCACACAAGCCTTTTCCAGTTCCCATCACCGTGGTTTTCCGGTGGTGGAAGAAAGTAAATTAGTAGGAATTGTCACCCAATCTGATTTAACGAAAATCCAAAATCGCCACTTACAAAAGGATACTTTTCTCAGAGAGATTATGACCGCCAATCCGATGACGGTAACACCTTTACACAGTTTGAGTAACGTCCTGTATTTACTTGATAGATATCAACTGAGTCGCTTACCAGTAATAGATGGTAGAAAACTGATTGGGATTATTACCCGTGCAGACATTATTCGCGCTGAAGCAGACCATCTGAATGGTAAAAATGCTATCCCAGGGCCACAACCAGAACCTTCTTATGTAGTTTACCAAACGCGATCGCCTAGTATTGGCAGAGGTCGATTATTAGTCCCCGTCGCTAACCCGGAAACCGCCGAGATATTATTACAGATGGCCGCCGCCATTGCCCGCGATCGCCATTATGAAATAGAATGTGTGCAAGTTATCTTAGTATCCCGCCACAGTTCCCCGTCTGAAACATCAGTCAGAACCGCCAAAAGTCGCCGCCTCCTCAGACAAGCGGAAGTATTAGCTAAAAAATGGCGCATTCCCCTACATACCCAAATTCGCGTCGCCCATGATTCCGCCCAAGCTATCTTAGAAACCATCAACGAACAGCACATAGATTTAATTCTCATGGGCTGGAAAGGTAACACCTCTACCCCCGGCCGGATTTTCGGTAATGTTGTAGATACCATTATCCGCCAAGCCACCTGTGATGTTGTGTTAGTTAAGTTGGGTAGTCCCTTCAAACCTCAATTCAACCGTTGGTTAGTCCCAATGGCGGGCGGCCCCAACGCCAGATTAGCGATTAAATTGTTACCAGCTTTAGTCACTTTGGGAGATAACCCGCAAATTTGTTTGACGCGGGTGTTTAAACCCTTGGAGTTCAAGCCAGACATGACAGTTATTGAACAGGCCATCCGTCAACTGATGCGTCGCCGCCAATTGTCGAGTACAGTTTTTGCTACTCCAGTCCAAGCTGATTCTGTAGCTGAGGGTGTGATTAACTTAGTGGAGAATGAAAAGTTTGATGTGGTGGTGTTAGGTGCTTCCCGTGAAGGTTTATTGCAGCAGGCTATTCAAGGTAACATACCAGAAGCGATCGCCTCTAGCGTAGATAGTACCGTGATATTGGTGAGAGGGGCAATTGATAGTTAACTTGCCTAGATATTCTACTAACGTGAGGATAGCTTAGTTACAACCCATTCCCAATTAAAATAAAAGATGCCCAATAGTAGGGGTGTTTGAATTGACTATTACTTGTTGTTAATAAGTCAATTTGTGCTGTTCTTAAAGCTTCGGCTTTGGTGACTTTTCCTGTTTTTAATGTTGTATAAAACTTATTCATTAAAGCTTGTGTACCGCCATCAGAAACAGCCCACAATGAAGCCATAGATGCTTTAGCACCTGTTAATTGTATTTGATATCCTAAACCAAGAATTTCTTGTCCGTTACCTAATTGTTTGCCTAAACCAGTTTGGCAAGCACTTAAAACTACTAACTCTACATTTGGTAAAGACCAATTTTCTATATCTTTAAGTGTAACACGTTCGCCATCCCCAAATAGAATAAATGAATCTTCAGGATTACCACTAACTAGCATTCCATGCGTTGCTAGATGTACGATTTTATAGTCATTCATCTGCGGGATGGTAACTTGGGTGCTAAACTCTTTATCTAATAGTATTTTTGTGTCTTTAATTGTTTTAGCTAAGTTTTCTACTTCAACTTTCGCAAACTCCAAACCACTAAATATTTCTTGTCTCTCACCCACGGCTACTTTATAGTCACCTTTGGTAAAAGCGGCGGCTAAAGTCGGCAAAGATACTTGGGGTTTGTTGTTGAATTTGGTTAAACTAGCAGCAGTAATATTATTGATAGTAAAACGCTCAATTAACCAGTTTTTACCATCGTATAAGGCTGCTAAAGGTATATATCTCAGTTTACTATCTGGGGCATAGATAATTGTTTGAGCATTAGCTTGTTTCAGGTCATTTTCTATGGGTTTAATCAGCCAGTTATATAATTTATTGGCTGGGGTTTTACTATCTTTATAAGGAACGACTATGGCTTGGCGAAATTCAGCAATGACTTGATTTAATTCGGCTGGTTTTACTGCTACTGGACGATGAATTGGGGGTGCATCCGCAGTTACTAAAACTAACTCTAATCTATCTTCTAAAACTAAGGGATATAATAAGACGGCTTTTTGATTTAACTGGCGTAAATTATCTCGCAGCGAGTTGAGTTGACGTAAGCTGAGATTTTCCTGTCCAGAGTTTGTAGATAATTGCTGCACTAACGCCACAACAGAGGGATTTTTGGTAAATTTGTTAAATTCAGCCGTGATTATTTGTTCTAGTTTAACTAATTCAGTGATGCGTTTTTCTTGTGTAGATGTCCGCGAACTTTGGGGAATTTTGCGGAGATTTGTGAGTTCTTGTCCCAGTGCGATCGCTTTGTCTTGAATGGTGCTATATTTTTGGGTAATATCTTGTTCCTGGGGTTTTAGGGGTAAGTTTTGGGGTGCTGGAGTTTCTGTATTTGTTCCCCTTTGTCCACTATTAACTACTGCTGTTTGCTGCACTATTCCGCGTCGATTTCCCATGAAATCAGTCATCTCTTGGATTTTAAGTAAATCTAAAACTTGTTGTGCTTCGCCGGGACGATTTTGTTTGAGTAATAAATCAGCAAGACGGCGATATCTTTCTGCTACTGTTTCTGTGTAAGATTGTTGAATAGCAGTTGGCATAACGCGCAAACTTTGCCGAATTTCCTCAGTTAAATTGACTGATTGTTTGTAAAAGGCAATTGCTAGCTGCGGTTGATTTTGGGTAGTTAATGTATCTCCTAAAAATTTTAAAGTTGTAGCTTCGCTAACTTTATCGCTAACTTCGCGGTGCATGGCTAAAGCTTGCTGATAAAATTCCCCAGCTTTGGCGGATTGATTTTGCTGTTGATAGATTTGTCCTAAGTTACTCATTGTCACACCTTCCCCGGTGCGATCGCCTACTTCTCGATAAATAACTAAAGCTTGCTGATTTAACTCAATCGCTGTCGGATACTTGCCGAGATTACTATTAATCCGTGCAATATTATTGAGAGTGACAGCCACCCCCGGTTTATAGTTATTTTCTTTGTAAATATTTAAAGCTTGTTGATATAATTTTAGTGCTTGGTCATATTTCCCTAAACTAGCATAAATTTGACCAACATTATTTAAGTTCAGTGCCTTACCTTGGAACTGGAAAAAGTCTTTGCCAAAAGCATCACCAACAATAGCCCGACTGGTAACTTGTTGTATAGCTTGGGAGTTTTGCCCAAGATAATCGTAAAGTAATTTAATATCTTGTTTGTTAATTTCTTCTGGGTTAGTGCTAGCAAGTTTGTTATAAATATTTGCAGATTTCTCTGCGAGTTCTAAAGACTTTTGATATTGACCCAAGCTAAAATAAGCCCCAGCAAGATTATTCATAGTAGCTGCTTGTGTACCATAATAATTTGAGCAGCATTCTTGCAGACTATTTAAAGCTTGTTGATAGGAGTCTAACGCTTGGGTGTAGTTACCCAAGTTAACGTAAATGACACCAATATTATTCAGCATTTGAATAGCACCAATTTTATCATCACTCGCTTTTTGGAGAGCTAAACTTTGTTGATAAAAATCTAAGGCTTTGGTGTACTGTCCCAGACGAAAATAAACTGCACCCATATCACCAAGCATGATTTTTTCGCTGGTAGCATAGCTAGAATCTTTGGGATTTGCTGCTTTGAGTTCTTTAAGAATAGCTAAAGCACTTTGATAAGCTTCCAAGGCTTTAGCGTTCTGCCCCAAATTGACATACACTTCACCTATGTAGGAAAGGGGTATCCATTCATTTTGGCGATCGCGCGTTTTTCTGCGAATATCTAAAGATGACTGAAAATACTCCAGTGCTTTAGGATATTCACCTTTACGAAAATATACATAGCCAATATTCACAAGGCTGTTAGCTTCCCCAGCTTTTGCACCGTATTTTTTGAATATAGCTAACGCCTGTTGGAATTGCGTTAACGCTGTTTGTAGTTCATTTAAGCCAACAAAATCTTTGTAAATCGTAGCTTCAGCGTTGTTATTTAGTATGACGGCTTCTGTGATTTGTGCCTCGGCGGTGGGGGTTGGTGCTTGTGCTAGAGATGGGGTAGCTAAAGTGAGGATAAGTGTTAAGGGAATAATAGAAAACCGCATATATGTATTAATAATGACAAGATGCTTCCTATGATAGTGGTAGTTAGTTTAATTGTAAGGTGGGTGATGATCCTTTGTTAATTTCGCTGGGTTAGTATGCTACTAGGCAAGCGGCGTGTGGGGAGGATGTCAAATACTGAAGCGATAACCGACCGTCGCCTAAACTTGATATAGCGTTTCTGGGATAATGAGTATTATTGTTTTCGGCAGCATCAATATAGACTTAGTAGTAACAACCCCTCGGTTGCCTGTTGCTGGTGAAACATTGACAGGAGAAGAATTTTTGAAGATTCCAGGCGGTAAAGGTGCAAACCAAGCAGTAGCACTGGCGCGACTGGGAATTCCTACCCACATGGTAGGACGTGTAGGCGCAAATAATTTTGGTGCAGAACTAGTTCAACATTTGCAGGATACTGGCGTACAGACTCAAAATATCTTCGCCGATGAAAACGTCAGTTCGGGAGTGGCAATCATCACTGTAGATCATCACGGTGAAAATCATATAATTTTGATTCCTGGTGCTAATGGATATGTCAATCAAGAAGATGTAGGACGATTATCCCAACTATTACCAACAGCTAAGGCACTACTTTTACAACTAGAAATTCCGATTAATGCAGTGGTAGCAGCAGCCAAAGCCGGACACAATGCCAATATTAAAGTAATTTTAGATCCTGCCCCAGCACAATCTGATTTACCAGCAGAACTTTACCCTTTGGTGGATATTATTACACCTAATGAAGTGGAAGCCGGACAATTAGTGGGTTTTATTGTAGATGGTGAAGAAACAGCCGCCAAAGCCGCCGAGGTTTTATTGCAAAGGGGAGTGAAAAGTGCGATCGTCAAACTAGGCGCGAAAGGTTCTATCTGCGCTACCCCTGAAGAAACTTTTTTTATTCCAGCATTTCCAGTTGATGCCGTTGATACCGTAGCGGCTGGTGATGCTTTTAACGGCGGTTTAGCAGCCGCACTTTATCACGGACTTTCTTTACGTGAGGCTGTTATTTGGGGTACAGCAGCAGGTGCTTTAGCTACCACAAAATTAGGCGCACAAACTTCGTTACCTGATAAGTTTACGTTTGATGCTTTTCTTAAAGAAAAGGGAGTGGAGATAAATCAATTAAAAATTAAAAATTAAAAAATGGGGACTGGGGGACAAGGTAGATACCCCAATACCCAATGACTACTTGCCAATATCTTCATTCCATAATTCAGGGTTGTTAGTAATAAAATCAGTCATCATCTGTTCGCATTCATCCAGATTGAGATCAATTACTTCTACCCCGTGGGACACCATAAACTCTTTCGCACCGGGAAAAGTGCTTGATTCTCCAGCAATAACTTTTTTGATCCCAAACTGTACCACTGCCCCAGCGCATAAATAACATGGCATTAGGGTTGAATATAATATTGTACCTCTGTAGCTGCCAATTCTACCAGCATTGCGGAGACAATCGATTTCGGCATGGGTAACAGGATCACCATCTTGTACACGTTTGTTGTGTCCCCTACCGAGAATCTTGCCATCTTTGACAAGTACCGAACCAATAGGGATTCCCCCTTCTTGTCTGCCTTGTTTTGCTTCTTGAATCGCAGCCTGCATAAATTCATCCATCTTTTCTTTCTCCTAATATGTAATATGAACAAACAACTAGTATTAATGGATCATGATGGCGGTGTAGACGATTATCTAGCGACTATGCTGCTGTTGACAATGGATCATATTGAACTTCTCGGTGTTGTAGTCACACCTGCCGATTGTTATGTCCAACCAGCCGTTAGTGCTACACGTAAAATTATCGATTTGATGGGATTCTCTCATATACCCGTTGCAGAAAGCACAGTTCGCGGAATTAATCCTTTTCCCCGCTTATATCGCCGTGATTCCTTTATTGTTGACCATCTGCCCATTCTCAACCAAAACGAAACTATCAAAACGCCTTTGGTTGCAGAAACAGGTCAAGATTTTATGGTCAAAGTTTTGCGTGAAGCACCAGAACCAGTAACTCTCATGGTGACTGGGCCTCTGACAACGGTAGCTGTAGCTTTAGATCAAGCACCAGATATTGCAGCCAAGATTAAGAAAATTGTCTGGATGGGGGGTGCGTTAAATGTTCCTGGCAATGTGGAGAAAAGTTTAGAATCTGGACAAGATGGTTCTGCGGAATGGAATGTTTATTGGGATGCGGTTTCTGCGGCGCGGGTATGGGAAACCCAAATTGAAATTATTATGTGTCCTTTGGATTTAACTAACAATGTGCCTGTTACATCAGATTTAGTCCGGAAAATGGGTAAACAACGCCACTACCCCATTTCTGATTTAGCAGGACAATGTTATGCCTTAGTAATTCCCCAAGATTATTATTTTTGGGATGTGCTGGCAACCGCTTATTTAGGACACCCAGAATTTTATCAATTGCGTGAGTGGGAAACGGAAATTATTACCACTGGTATTAGTCAGGGACGTACTCAAGTTGTCTCTGGTGGGCGGAAGATTTTAGCTATGGATACAGTAGATAAAGATGCTTTTTACGCCTATATTTTGCAGCAGTGGGCAAGATAACAACTCAAAATTCAAAATACCCTACGGGTTCTCCGCAGGTGTACAAAATTCAAAATTAAAGACATTTTTAGAACTAATGTATCGCCCGAAATTTTTAATTCCGCATTTTTCACAAACAGTAGGGGCGGGTTGAGCGAAATATTCGTGAATGATTCGAGTATATCTGTGAACCCGCCCGTAAGGACTCTAGACTGAGGTTGCAAGAATTGGTGAGAAATCCGGGTTAATGTATCGCCTGACATTGTTAATGTATTGCCTGACATTGTTAATGTATCGCCTGACATTGTTAATGTATCGCCTGACATTGTT